>NZ_CALMZS010000049.1 GCF_937870815.1 uncultured Brevundimonas sp. | reverse complement strand
CACGGGCACTCCAGCGCCGCCGCCACCGCCACCGCCGAGGTGTCCGAGCCGCCCCGCCCCAGGGTGGTGATCCGCCCCTCCCGGGTGACGCCCTGGAAGCCCGGCACCACGGCGATCTCGCCCCGGTCGAGGGCCGCGCCCAGCACCTCGCCGGGGACCTCCTCGATCCGGGCCCGGCCGTGGGCGTCGTCGGTCAGGATCGGAATCTGCCAGCCCATCCAGCTGCGCGCGTTCAGGCCCATGTTGCGCAGGGTCAGCGCCAGAAGCCCCGAGGTCACCTGTTCGCCGGAGGCGACGACGACGTCATACTCGTCGTCCGACATCTCGACGCCCGGTCCCGGGCGCCCGGCCCCGTCCGTCCAGGCGACCAGTTCATTGGTCTTGCCCGCCATGGCCGAGACCACCACCGCCACCTTCCTGCCGTTCGCCGCCTCGGCCGCGACGATGCGCGCGGCGCGGCGGATGCGCTCGAGGTCGCCCATCGAGGTGCCGCCGAACTTCATCACCAGTCGGTCGGAACCTGGCCGGCTCGGGTCTGGCCGCGTCATCGTGGCGTAGCGCTCCGTCTTGCAAGGAGAACCGTGCGGGTTCATCCCTCGGCCCATGGTCGCTTCTAACGACACGGTATCGGCGCGCAAACCCCAAACCGGGGACGAGTCCGACGATCGTGCGGCCGGTCCGTCGATCGACCCCGCCGATGTGGCGCGGTTTTCGGCCCAGGCCGCCGAATGGTGGGACGCCCGCGGCCCGTTCGCGCCGTTGCACCGGTTCAACCCCGCCCGGCTCGCCTTCGTCCGGGATCGGGCCGCCGATCGCTTCGGACGCGATATCCGCGAGCGCGCGCCTTTCGCCGGCCTGACCCTGCTCGACGTGGGCTGCGGCGGCGGGCTGGTGGCCGAGCCGATGCGCCGCCTGGGCTTCGCCGTGACCGCGATCGACGCCTCGTCCGAAAACATCGGGACGGCCCGGGTCCACGCCGGGCAGCAGGGTCTCGACATCGATTATCGCGCCGCCACGGTCGAACAGCTGGAGGCCGCCGGGGCCGGGCCGTTCGACGTGGTGCTGACCCTCGAGGTGATCGAGCACGTCGCCGACCCCGAGGCCTTCGTGCGCGCCTGCGCCCGACGGGTGAGGCCCGGCGGCATGATGGTCGTCGCCACCCTGAACCGCACGTTGAAATCCCTCGCCCTCGGCAAGATCGCGGCGGAATATCTGCTGCGCTGGGTGCCGCCGGGGACGCACGACTGGCGCCGGTTCCTCCAGCCGGACGAGATCCGGCTGATGCTGTCAGGAGAGCCGCTGGCGGTCTCCGGACCCTGGGGCCTCGCCTATGATCCGCTGGCCGACCGGTGGAGCGTCGGCGACGACGCCGGCGTCAACTACATGATGGTCGCGACCCGCGACTGAGCCGGTCCGGCGGCCCCCGCCCAAGAGGCCTCAGTTCAGCTTGGCCGGGTCGGGCGGGACGGGCGGCAGGGGGGCGCAGGGCACCCCGTCGTCCTTCAGCTTGCGCACCTCGGCCGGGGTGGCCTCGCCATAGATCTCGCGCTTCTCCGCGCGCCCCTCATGGATGTCTCGGGCCTCGCGGGCGAAGGCGTCGCCGACATAGTCGAAATTCCGCTCGACGTGGCTGCGGACCTCGCGGGCCACCTGCATCATCATGGTCTGCATCTTCGCGAGGTCCGGCCCCGGAGCGGAATTGCGCGTTCCGGCCACGGCCGGCGCCATGATCTGCTTGCTCACCCCGTGCGAGCCGCAGACGGGGCATTCGACCAGCCCCCGCGCGGCCTGGTCGTCATAGTCCGACGAGGCCCCGAACCAGGCCTCGAAGCCGTGGCCGCCGTCGCACTGGAGCGCATAGCGGATCATGTCGGCAGGTTCGCGGGAGGGGCGAATTCGCGGTCGTGGGTCAGCTGCGGCACGGCGTCGCGGGCCCGCGTCACCGCCTCGAGATCGAGGGTCGCGAACAGCACCCCGGGCTCGTCGTGGTCCAGTTTCGCCACCACCTCGCCCCAGGGGGAGACCACCGTCGAACGCCCCCAGGTGCGACGGCCGTCCTCGTGCAGCCCGGCCTGCGCCGGCGCCAGCACATAGCAGCCCGTCTCTATGGCGCGGGCCCGCAGCAGCGTCTCCCAGTGCGCCTCGCCGGTCGGCACGGTGAAGGCGGCGGGCACGGCGATCATCGCCGCCCCGGCCCGGGCCAGGGCCCGGTGCAGCTGGGGAAAGCGCAGGTCGTAGCAGATGCTCAGCCCCAGCCGGCCCCACGGCGTATCGGCGACCACCGCCGCGTCGCCGGGCCGGATCGAGGCGCTCTCGCGCCAGCGCTCGCCGGTCGGCAGGTCGACGTCATAGACGTGCAGCTTGTCGTAGCTGGCGACCACGCCGCCGCGGTCGTCGATCAGCAGCGAGCGGTTGGCCGCCCGGTCGTCGCCCGCCCGCCCCGACCTGACGATGGCCGAGCCGATCAGCAGCCAGACGCCGAGGCCGCGGGCGAGATCGCGCAGCCCGAGCACCACTCCGTCCCCGTCCTGGGTCTCCAGCACCCGGTCGCGCGCGGCGCGGTCCTGGATCAGGAAATTGGTCGCCTCGGGAGTCAGGATCAGCTTGGCCCCGCCGGCCGCCGCCTCGCGGATCAGCGGCGCGACATGGGCCAGGGCGGCCTCCGGGCGGGCGGGCGTCCGGGTCTGGATCAGGGCGATGGGCAGGGTGGTCATCCGGCCTCGAGCAATGCGTCGAGCTCGCCCTTCCGGTCAAGCGCGTACAGGTCGTCCGAACCGCCCACATGGCGCCCGTCGATGAAGATCTGCGGGAAGGTCATGCGGCCGTTGGAGCGCTGGATCATCTCCCGCTTCCTGGCCGGATCGTTGGAGGCGACGATTTCGGCGTAGTCGACGCCCTTGCCGTCGAGCAGGGCCTTGGCGGCGTCGCAATAGCCGCAGCCGGGTTTGGTGTAGATGAGGACGTCGGCCAAGGGGGTCTCCAGACTCTGTGGCGGCTATGTAGGCTGTGGCGGCTATGTAGGCATTTCCCGCGCGGTCCGCACCCGGGCGACGACCGCCAGATCGACGGCGCGGGCGCCGGCCTCGATCAGCGCCCGGGCGCAGGCCTCGGCGGTGGCGCCCGTGGTCAACACGTCGTCGACCAGAAGGATGCGCCGGCCCCGGATCCGGCGCCGTCCGCCCTCCGTCGCCGCGAAGGCCGTGCGGACATTGAGCCGACGTCCGCGCGCCGACTTGCCGCCCTGGCTGGTGGTATGGGTCCGCCGCACCAGGGCGTCGGGCAGATAGTCGAGGCCGGCGCCGCGGGCCAGCGGCCGGGCGATCTCGGCGGCCTGGTTGAAGCGGCGGGACAGCAGCCGCAAACGGTGCAGCGGCACCGGCGCCACCGCGTCCGCCTCGGCCAGCAACGGGGCCGCCGAGCGGCTCAGCCAGAGGGCGAACAGCCGCGCGAACGGCTGATGGTCGCCGTGCTTGAACCTGAGGATCAGCCCGCGCGACGCCTCGTCATAGACGCAGGCGGCCCGGGCCCGGTCGAAGGCGTAGGGCCGGGCCAGGCAGGCGGCGCAGCGCGGCGAGGCGAAGACGCCGCCATCCATTTCGAAGGCGGCGCCGCAGCCGTCGCAGACCGGGTCCTCCAGGAACACCACCCGCGCCCAGGCGTCCGCCGTCAGCCCGGCCGAGGCGGTCGCCTGCGGACGGTCGTCGGCGAGCGGCGGCAGCAGCAGGTCGGCCGCTCCCCGCCCCAGCGCGCGCAGGCCGACGAGGACCCGTGAGCGGCCGGCTTCCAATCGCCCGCGCCAGGCCCCATCCTGATGACCCATGAGCGCCTCCCCCGGTCCCCCCGAGATCTTCGACAGCCAGCGCCGGATGGCGAAGCTGGCGCGCGGGGAGAAGAGTTTCGCCGCGGCCGACTTCCTGCATGCGCGCGCCGCCGAAAACGCGGTGAACAGCCTGGAAGTCATCCTGCGCGCCTTTGCGGACGCCGTCGACCTGTCGGCGCGCCCGGGGCCGTTCGCCCGCCTGCTGGCCGGCGGCCCGGCGGCCGGTCGCGTCGGTCCGGTGCGCACGGCGGGGGATCTGTCGGCGCGGGCCGCGCCCGGCGCCGCGCCGCTGGTCCTGCCCGACCAGTCGCAGGATCTGATCGTCTCGCTGATGAGCCTGCACTGGGCCAGCGACCTGCCCGGGGCCCTGGTCCAGATTCGCCGGGCCCTGAGGCCGGACGGGCTGTTCCTCGGGACGCTGCTGGGGGCCGGCACGCTGAAGGAGCTGCGCGCCGTCCTGACCCAGGCGGAGCTGGAGGTGCGCGGGGGGGCCCAGGCCCGGGTCTCGCCCTTCGCCGACGGTTTCGACGGGGCCGCCCTGCTGCAGCGGGCCGGGTTCGCCCTGCCGGTGGCGGACGTGGACCGGCTGACCGTGCGCTATCCGGACCTCCCTGCCCTGGTCCGCGACCTGCGGGCCATGGGCGAGACCAACGCCCTGGCGGGGCCGGTGCGTCCGCTCACCCGTGGTCTGCTGGCGCGGACGGCGGAGCTGTACGCCGAGCGCTTCGCCGAGGCCGACGGCCGCATCCCCGCGACCTTCGAGATCATCCACCTGGCCGGCTGGGCGCCGCACGAGAGCCAGCAGAAGCCCCTCGCGCCGGGCTCGGCGAAGGTCCGGCTGGCGGATGCGCTGGGCGTCAGGGAATGGACCGGCGACGAGGGCTGAGCCGCTCAGCCGGCGCCGATCGCCGTCGCCAGCCTGCCCATGGCCTCGTTGAACGTGCCCGTCCCGGCCCCGGCGAAGGCGGTGATGCCGGCGAGGGCGACGAGGAAGACCAGGGAAATGATCAGGCCGTATTCCAGCGCCGTGGCGCCGCTGTCATCGGCCAGGAACCGGGAGAACAGAGCACGCATGGCCCCCTCCTTCGGCGGCTAGAGCAGGTCGCGCAGCCAGGCGACCAGGGGTTCGTCGGCCGGAGGCATCGGATAGTCGGCCAGCCGCGCCGGCCGCACCCATTTCAGGGCCGCGTGCTCGCGGTTCCGAACCACCCCCGACCAGCGTCGGCACAGATATAGGGGCATGAGAAGGTGAAAGGAATCGTAAGCGTGGCTGGCGAACACGAACGGGGCCAGGCAGGCCGCCGTGACGTCGATGTCCAGCTCCTCCTTCAGCTCGCGGATCAGCGCCGCCTCGGGCCGCTCGCCCGGTTCGACCTTGCCGCCGGGGAATTCCCACAGCCCGGCCAGCTGCTTGCCCTGCGGCCGCTGGGCGATCAGCACCCGGCCGTCGGCGTCGATCAGGGCCACGGCGACGACGAGGACGGTGGGGAGACCGTCGCTCACGAGCGATAGTCGCCGTTGATCTCGACGTAACGCCGGGTCAGGTCGCAGGTCCAGACGGTCGCCGAGGCGCGGCCCGAGCCGACGTCGACGGTGATGTCGATCTCGGCGTTCTTCATATAGGCGCTCATCCTGGCCTCGTCGTAGGCGGGCGACACCGCCCCGTCGACGGCCGCGACATGGGGGCCGAAGCGGATCGCCAGCCGGTCGCGGTCGACCGGCTCCTCGGTCTTGCCCACGGCCATCACCACCCGGCCCCAGTTGGCGTCCTCGCCGGCGATGGCGGTCTTGACCAGGGGGCTTTCGGCGATCGACTTGGCCAGCCTGCGGGCCGAGGCCGGACTGGCCGCGCCGTCGACGGTGACCTTGACGAATTTGGCCGCCCCCTCGCCGTCGCGGACCAGCTGGTGGGCGAGATCCAGCATGACCCGGTCAAGAGCGGCCGAGAATTCCTTCAGCCGGCGGTCGCCGACCCGGCCGATGCGCGGGGCGCCGCTGGACCCCGTGGCGAACAGCAGACAGGTGTCGTTGGTCGAGGTGTCGCCGTCGACCGTCACGCTGTTGAAGGTGGTGCGCACGTGCAGGCCGAGCATGGCGCGCAGCACGTTCGGATGGATGTCGGCGTCGGTGACGATGAAGGCCAGCATGGTGGCCATGTCCGGCGCGATCATGCCCGATCCCTTGGCGACGCCGGCGATGCGGACCGGATGGCCCTCGATCTCGCACTCGGCGAAGGCCCCCTTCGGAAAGGTGTCGGTGGTCATGATCCCCTGACCGGCCTTCAGCCAGGCGTCGGCCGCCAGCCCCGCCTCGATGTCGTTCAGCCGGGCGGCGATCCTGCGGTCGTCCAGCACCACGCCGATGACCCCGGTCGAGGCCAGCATGACCTCGCGCTGGCGGCAGCCGAAGCGCTTGGCGACCTCGGAGGCGGTGCGGCGCGCCGCGTCGGCCCCGGCCTTGCCGGTGAAGGCGTTGGCGCAGCCGGCGTTGACCACCAGGGCCCGCACGTCGGAGCCGCCGCCCTCGGCGTCGAGGTGCCGCCGGCACCAGTCGACCGGCGCCGAGCCGACCTTGTGCCGCGTGAACACCCCGGCGCAGGTCGTGCCGCGGGCGAAGCGGAACACCACCAGGTCGTCACGCTCGTGCTTGTAGAAGCCGGCCCGGGCGGTGGCGATCTCGACGCCGGCGATCGGCGGAATCGCGGGAAAGGGCACGGCCAGGGGCGAGACCTGCAGACCCGGCTTGCCCGGCGCCGCCGGGGCGGGGCGGGCCGGGGCCGTCGCCCGCTTCAGCGCCGTGGCCAGCGGATCCAGCGCCTTTTCCAGCGCCTGTTCGATCTTCTGGCCGGCCGAGCCCCGGCCGGCGTCGGGGGCGCGGCTCATGGGGCCTTCGCGGGCGCGGCGGGGGACGCCGGGCGGGCCGGAGCGGACGGCGCCTTCGCGGCCGGGGCGACGCCGGCGGGCGGGTTCACCGGCGCGGAGGCGGGCTCCGGCGAGCGCGGGTCGCCGTTCAGCATGACCTCGACCTCGGCCTTGCCGCGCAGCTGCTCCAGCAGTTGCCTGACCCCCTCGTAGGTCAGGTAGCGGACGATCTGCGGCCGCGCCTGCTCGAGCGTGGGCGGCGTCTCGCGGCGGCGGTCCTCGACGCGCAGCACCGCCCAGCCGCCTTCGGTCTGGAACGGGCCGACGGTCGAGCCCGCGGGCTTGTCGCGCAGGGCGTTGGCGTAGGCCTCCGGCATCACGTCGAGCGTGCGGTAGCCCAGGTCGCCGCCCGAATAGCGGGTCGCGTCGTCGATGGAGCTCTGCGCGGCCACGGCCTCGAAGGCCGCGCCCTGGGCGAGGATGCCGACCACCGCCTCGGCTTCCTCGCGGGTGCGCGAGAGGATCAGGCGGCTGCGGATTTCCTCGGAGGTCTGGGCCAGCCGGAGTTGCTCCTGGTAGAGTTCCGCGACCTTGCGCTCGGTGATCTCGCCGTTGACCACGGTCTCGACCAGCATGTCGCCGAGGATGCGCTCGCGCGTCGCCGCCAGCCGCCGTTGCGCCAGGGCCGAGTTGTCGAGGCCGCGCCGCTCCGCCTCGCGGGCCAGCAGCTTCTGGTCGATGACCTCGTCGAGCACCCGGCGGAACAGGTCCGAGGTCGGGTCCAGCGGCTCGCCCTCGCCGACCAGCCCCTGCGCCACGGCCTCGCGCTTGACGTCGGACGTCCAGATGGTCTCGTCCTGGACCCGGGCGACGGCCCGGTCGCCGGGCTCCGGCGGCTGTTCGGAGCCGCCGCCCCGGCCGCAGCCGCCGACGCCGAGGACCAGCGCCAGCACCGCCGGGAGCAGGGCGCGGCCCAGATTGCGGGTCGTTATCAGGCTCATTTCGGGGCAGGCTCCGTCACGGGCGGAAAAGGCCCTCGCGTTGACAGGGATAAGGCCGGTGCTTAAGTCCCGCCTGCGCCCAAGTCGAGGGGTTTTCGATCGTTCGCGCGGCCCTCGCGCGCGCCTGAGCCAGGCGCGCCGGGCCGCCGCCGCCGAGGCCTCGGCGGCGTGTCGTCGTCGCTCCTTCGGGACCGTTTCAGTACCAGAGCCCCAGCCGCTCGCCCGCCTTCGGATCATTCATGCTCGGCATCGCCAAGAAGATTTTCGGCTCATCCAACGACCGCAAGGTCAAGGACTTCATGAGCCGGGTGCAGAAGATCAATGCGCTCGAGGGCAAGTTCGCCGCCCTGTCCGACGACGAGCTGCGCATGATGACCGACCGGTTCCGCGACCGCCTGGCGGCCGCCGAGCCCCTCGACAAACTGCTGGACGAGGCCTTCGCCGTGGTGCGCGAGGCCTCCAAGCGCGTCCTCGGCCAGCGCCAGTACGACGTCCAGCTGACCGGCGGGATGATCCTGCACGAGGGCGGCATCGCCGAGATGCGCACCGGCGAGGGCAAGACCCTGGTGGCCGTGGCCCCGGTCTATCTGAACGCCCTCAGCGGCAGGGGCGTCCACGTCATCACCGTCAACGACTATCTGGCCCGCCGCGACGCCGAATGGATGGGCCGCGTCTACCGCTTCCTCGGCATGGAGGTCGGGGTCATCGTCAACGGCCTGTCGCAGGGCCAGCGCCAGGCGGCCTACGCCGCCGACATCACCTACGGCACCAACAACGAGTTCGGCTTCGACTATCTGCGCGACAACCTGGTCTATGACCGGCGCGAGATGGTCCAGCGCCCGCACCATTTCGCCATCGTCGACGAGGTCGACTCCATCCTGATCGACGAGGCCCGCACCCCGCTGATCATCTCGGGCCCGACCGAGGACCGTTCGGACCTCTATCTGACCGTCGACGAGATCATCAAGGACCTGATCCAGGACAAGACCACCTTCGACCTCGACGAGAAGCAGCGCCAGGCCCTGCTTACCGAGGAGGGCTCCGAAAGGATCGAGGAGATCATGGAGGCGCGCGGCCTGTTCGCCGCCGACACCACCGGCCTGTACGACGCCGCCAACATCAGCCTGGTCCACCACATCAACCAGGCCCTGCGCGCCAACACGCTGTATCAAAAGGACAAGGACTACATCATCCGGGCCGGCGAGGTGATGCTCATCGACGAGTTCACCGGCCGGATGATGCAGGGCCGCCGCCTGTCCGAGGGCCTGCACCAGGCCATCGAGGCCAAGGAGGGCGTCAAGATCCAGCCCGAGAACCAGACCCTGGCCTCGGTCACCATCCAGAACTATTTCCGCCTCTACGAAAAACTGTCCGGCATGACCGGTACGGCCGCGACCGAGGCCCAGGAATTCCTCGACATCTACAAGATGGACGTCCTCGAGGTGCCGACCAACCGGCCGGTCAAGCGCATCGACCACGACGACGAGATCTTCCGCACCTCCGCCGAGAAGAACCAGGCCATCGCCGCCCTGATCGCGGAATGCCACGTCAGGGGCCAGCCCATCCTCGTCGGCACCGTCTCGATCGAGAAGTCCGAGACCCTGTCCGAACTGCTCAAGACCTTCGCGTACGAGGTCCCCGTCAAGACGCTCAAGCCGCAGCACCGGCACCTGCTCGACAAGGTCGCCAGCGACGACGAGAAGGTCCGCCGCGAGGCGAAGAAGGCCTACCAGGCGCTGAAGGACGAGGACTTCGACATCGAGGTCAGGACCGGCACGGGCATTCCGCACAGCGTCCTCAACGCCCGCCAGCACGAGCAGGAAGCCTATATCGTCGCCGAGGCGGGCCTGCCCGGCGTGGTGACCATCGCCACCAACATGGCCGGCCGCGGCACCGACATCCAGCTCGGCGGCAACCTCGAGATGAAGCTCCAGAAATGGCGCCTCGAGCAGCGCAATCTCGGCGTCGAGGTCACGCCGGAGATGGAGGCCGCCATCGAGGCGGAGTTCAGGGCCGAGATCGCCGTCCAGAAGGCGAAGTCGCTGGCCGCCGGCGGCCTGTTCGTGCTCGGCACCGAGCGCCATGAGAGCCGCCGCATCGACAACCAGCTGCGTGGCCGCACCGGCCGCCAGGGCGACCCGGGCACGTCGAAATTCTTCCTGTCCTGCGAGGACGACCTGCTGCGCATCTTCGCCGGCGACCGCCTCGACGCCATCATGCGCAGCTTCGGCGTGGCCGAGGGCGAGGCCATCAGCCACCCGTGGCTGAACCGCGCCGTCGAGACCGCCCAGAAGCGGGTCGAGACCCGCAACTACGACATCCGCAA
>NZ_CALMZS010000048.1 GCF_937870815.1 uncultured Brevundimonas sp. | reverse complement strand
GAGGGTGTGGTCGGAATAGCCGACCGGCAGGCCGGTGACCTCACCGATGGTGCGCATGGCGCGCAGGTTCACGTCCGTCGGTGCGGCCGGATAGTTGGATGTGCAGTGCAGGATGGTCAGCACATCCCCCAGCGGCGTCGTCAGTCCATTCGACGCCCGCGTGTCGGCGATGACGGCGACCGCCTCGGTAATCTCGTCTATCGTGGCCATGCCGGTCGAGACGATCAGCGGGCGGCCCAGCGCCGCTAGATGGCGCAGGAACGGATGGTTGACGATCTCGCCCGACGGGACCTTGATCCGCGCCATTCCAGAGCTGACCAGGAAGGCCGCCGCCTCCTCGTCAAAGGGGGTGGACATGAACTCGATGCCGACTTCCCGGCAACGGGCGATCAGCCTATGGTGCAGGTCCTCGGACACCTCCAGCGCTCGAAGCATGGCGTGCTGGCCGCCGTCGCCCGTCTCCCGCCTTTGATAGTCCGCCTTTTCCGCGCCGGGCGCGGCCAGCTTGTCGGCGGAGAAGGTCTGGAACTTGACGGCGTCGGCGCCGGCATCGTGCGCGGCGTCCACCATGCTTAATGCGCGGTCTGCGTCCCCGTTATGGTTGACGCCGGCCTCGGCGATGATGAAGACGCGCAAAGATCGCTCCCGTGAGCAGGCACGCCCGGCCCGGTTGACGGCGAACCCCTCCCCGGCAGGCAAGCTTGCCCGTAACCTATTCATCCCGAAAGAGGAAGCAATCCAGAAGGCCGCCCCGCTATTGGCGGACTCGAGGGTCGATGCAATAGTGACGCCATGAAGATCGCAATCTACGGCCCTGGCGGCTTTGGCCGAGAACTCGTCAGGATCGCGCGGGAAAACGTCGACGCCGGCATCGGCGGCCCCGACGACGTGGTGTTCGTCTCCGACAATCCGGGCGAGATCGGCCGCATCATCTGCGGCGTTCGCGTCATCCCCGTTTCGGAGTTGGATTGTCCTGCCGTCATCGCGGTCGCGGACGGGGCCGTGCGACGATGCCTAGCGGAGCGGGTCACCGCGGGGAATCTCGTTTCGCCGCTACACCGCCGCGGAGGCGACGTCGAGGTAGGCGAAGGCGCCATCTTCTGCGACTTCACCATGGTTACGGCGTCCTCTAGGATCGGCCGGCATTTCCACTGCAACTACTATTCGTACGTCGCCCATGACTGTGTGGTGGGGGACTTCGTGACGTTCGGGCCCAGGGTCTCCTGCAGCGGCAATGTGGTCATTGAGGACGACGTCTATGTCGGGGCGGGGGCCCTGCTGAAGCAGGGCGTCCCCGACAAGCCGCTGCGCATCGGCCGCGGGGCGGTCATCGGCATGGGAGCCGTGGTCACCCGGGACGTCGCGCCCGGGACGACGGTGGTCGGCGTGCCGGCCCGTCCGCTCGAGCCGAGGTAGGCGAACCTCAGGCGACCGCCTCCACACGAGCTAAATGGGAGAGCTCCGCGACCGGCGTATTGGTCAGTAACGACAGGAGCATCCGCCGCGTGGCCGGCTGACGCCGTCAGTGCTCAAAGGGTCTCGCGGCTCCATTGCGGTAGTCTGCGGGATTGAAGGTCGAAAACATCCCGTTCAGCACTGGGTGACATAGATGCAGAGGCGCGCATCCTCGCGCATGGCCTCGGTGACCCGCAGCCTGCCCGTGGCGGCCTCGACCAGCGGGGACTGGTATTGCGCGAGGGTCTCCGCCCGCCAGACGAAGCCGAGTGACCGCCAACATCAACCCACAGATCACCTGGCGGACGATCACCGGGGGCTACTCCCGACGGCCGGCCCCAGTGGACATTCCAAGGCTGTTCTAGCAAAGGAAGTACGCTTGCGCTCGCGAGGCGACCAAACACTATTCTCGGGAGACATGGCCTGGCCTCGGTTCTGGTCGTTGGGTTCGGATCGATCGGGTCACGACATGCGCGCGTGGCGCGCGATCTCGGCCATGAGGTCGCCGTCGTCAGCCGCCGCGGCGTCGCGGGCGACCTTCCATGCTATCCGACCATAGACCAGGCCTTGCTGGCCCGCGGCTTTGACGGGGCCGTTGTGGCCACTGAAACCGCAAGCCACGCCCTCGATCTCAAGTGCCTGCTCGAAGGCGGTTTTGGTGGCCGCATCCTCGTGGAAAAACCCCTCTTCGCCACATCGGCAGAGGCGGACGTCCCCCTGATAAAAGCGGCCGCCGCCCGGATCAGCGTCGCCTACAACCTGCGTTTCCACCCGGCTTTAATCCAGGCGCGCCGCGCGCTCGACGGCGCCCGGATCCTGAACATCGTCGTCCACGTGGGCCAGGACTTGCGCCAGTGGCGCACGGATCGTCCGGTCGAAAACACCTATTCCAGCCAACGATCGGCGGGCGGTGGCGCGCTGCGTGATCTCAGTCATGAACTGGACTATCTGCTGTGGCTGTTCGGCCCGTGGCGGGAGGTGACGGCCCTGGGCGGGCGGGTCGGAGACCTGCCGGGCGACTCCGACGACTGCTGGAGCGTCGCGATCCGCTTCGCGAGCGGCGCGATCGCCAGTTTGGCCATAGACTATTTCTGCCGCCGTCCGGTCCGCACCCTGACCTGCAACAGTACGGCCGATACGGTTCAGATCGATCTGGTCAAGGGCGTGCTGGTCCAAGGAGCCGGCGAAACCATTTGGCCCGTCGACCGCGATTTGACCTATCGGGAGCAGATGGATGGCTTCCTCAACGGACGACACCGCGACCTGTGCACGTTTGGCGAGGCCATGGAAGTCATGCGTCTGATCGAGGCCATCGAGCGAGTGTCCGATCGGGAAGCCATGGCGATCTCATGATACGTTTGTGCACCATTTGCGCCCGCGGCGGCTCCAAGGGCGTGCCGGGCAAGAACATTCGCCCCCTTCAGGGCCGTCCTTTGATTGCTCACACGGTCGAGAAGGCGGTCCAGTCCGGACTGTTCGCCGAAATCGCCGTCAGTAGCGACAGCCCCGCGATCATCGAAGCCGCCATGGTCGCCGGAGCCACCCTGGCCGTTGATCGCCCCGCCCCCCTGGCGGACGACACCGCAGGCAAGCTGCCGGCGATCGTGCATTGCGTGCGGAGCGCCGAACGGGTGACCGGCCGTGAGTTCGGGATCATCGTCGATCTGGACGTCACGTCGCCGCTTCGCGCCGTCTCTGACATCCAGAATGCGGTGGCGCTTCTGGAAACCAGCGGCGTCAGCAGCGTCATCACTGCGGCGCCCGCCCGGCGGTCGCCCTATTTCAACCTGGTCGAGGTGGGCCCCGACTGTGTCGTCCGCCTGTCGAAGCCCTTGCCGAACGGCGTGCTCAGGCGGCAGGATGCGCCGCCCTGTTTCGACATGAACGCCTCGATATACGTGTGGAACCGGTGGGCGCTTCTCGACCACCCGGCCGTGTTCTACGATGACACCAGGCTGTTCGAGATGCCCGAAGAGCGATCACACGACATCGACAGCGAACTGGATTTCAGGTTGGTAGCCTTCATGATGGAGCAGAATCTTGACTGAGGCCGGGCGCGCGGAGGGGACCCAACGCTTTCGCCTGGACGGTCGGGTCGCCCTCGTCACCGGCGCCAATGGCATCCTGGGCAGTCGTTACGTCCAGGCGCTGGCGGAACAGGGCGCCCATGTGGTGGTCGCCGACCTGGACCAGGACGCATCGGCGAGGGTGGCGGATCAGTTGAGTCGGACGTCCGGAGTAGCCTGCATGGGCGCCGGCCTGGACGTGTCGGATCCTGCCAGCGTCGAGGGGGGGGTCGATGCGGTGGTCCGCCGCTTTGGTCGTATCGATATACTGCTGAACAACGCCGCGACCAAGGGTGATGACCTGAAGGCCCTGTTCACTCCGACGGTCGAATATGATCTCGCTGTCTGGCGGCAGATCATGTCTGTGAACATAGACGGTCAATTCTTGATGGCTCGGGCGGTCGGCAGACATATGTTGGAAGCCGGCTGCGGCTCCATAGTCAATGTATCGTCCATCTACGGCATGGTCGGGCCGGATCAGCGGATCTATGAAGGTGCGGAATACCTCGGCGTGGCGATCAACACGCCCATCGTCTATTCGGTGTCGAAAGCGGCGACCCATGGTCTGACGCGGCATCTGGCGACGGAATGGGGCGCGCGGGGCGTCCGGGTGAACACCCTGACCCCCGGCGGGGTCGAAAGTGGTCAGAACGACGTGTTCATGCGCCGCTATGCGGCCCGGACGCCGCTCGGCCGAATGGCGCGCGACGATGAGATGGTCGGCGCGGTTTTGTTCCTCGCCTCGGACGCCTCCAGCTATGTGACCGGCCAGAACATTGTCGTGGACGGCGGCTGGACCACTTGGTAAGGCCCGATATCGACTGATTGGTCGGGGCAGGGGTTTGGAGCAATGGTCGTCAGGTTCGCGGAACTGACTGACCGATGGCGCTTCTGGAACCAGGCAGACCGACTGGGCCCAGACATTCCCGCCACCGCTTGGCGCCTCCATTTCCGGAGTTCGATGCTACGCCTCTGCAGCAAGAAATTCGCGAGCTTCGCGGCTTCGTCTGAGTTCCGATGGGGCGCCTATGCAATCACCTGTTCCAAGATTTCGATCGGCCGGCGCGTCATCGTGCGCCCCTCGACCATGCTGTTCGCCTTCCCCACGGGCGACGGCGGGCGGATCGTCATCGAGGACGACGTGCTGATGGGATCGGGCGTCCACATCTACACGGCGAATCATGAATTCGCCGATCCCGAGCGGTTGATCATCGATCAGGGCCACCGTGATCCGGGTGACGTCTTCGTTCGACGCGGCGCCTGGATCGGTGCGAACGCAATCGTGCTTGCGGGGGGGGGGGGGGGGGGGGGAGAGGTGCAGAGGGGCCCGGGGGGGGCGCGGTCGGGGGGTTGCTCGTGGGGGAGCTGGCGTTTCGCTTGTGCTGCGCGACCCGGCG
>NZ_CALMZS010000047.1 GCF_937870815.1 uncultured Brevundimonas sp. | reverse complement strand
GCAGCAGCCCCTGGCCACAACGCAGCTCAGCTGTCCCTAATTTAGCTGTCTCAGTTCCGGGGGTCACTCCAGGCGGCAGGCGCCTGAAAAGTGGTGTGTGTCCCGACTTTTCTCTAGCCGAACCTTCTCCGGTGGTCGGCGCTGCGCAGGGTGGAGCGGATGAAGTCGGCCGGGGGGTCGGTTTCGGCCAGGACGGCTTCCTTGATGGCGCGCGGTTCGCCGAACAGGTGGCCCTGGCCGACGGAGATGTCGAGCTCGAGGATGTCGACGATCTGGCGTTCGGTCTCGCATTTCTCGGCGATCAGCTCGATGCCGTAGCGGCGGGTCAGGGCGGCGAAGTCGGCGGCGCGGATGTCGCGCAGGGCGGGCAGGGCCGAGGCGGAGTCGGTGTCGAGCAGGGTCTCGATCAGCAGGTCGGCGGCGACCTTCATGAATTTGACGTCGGACCTCTGAAGATCCGCGAAGTCGAGGTCGAGGGTCTGGACCTTGTCGATCGAGAAGCGGAAGCCGAGGTCGGCCAGCTTGGCCATGTTGCGGGCCTCGACCGCGCCGCGGGCGTCGAACACGGCCTGGCCGAGCTCGAAGATCAGGGCCTGGTTGAGGTCGCGGTTCTCGCTGAGAAAGTCGAGGAACTGGGGGAAGAAGGTCTCGTCGCCGAGCGAGGACAGGGCGACGTTGCAGAACACCCCGACCTTGCGGTCCTGGCGGGCCAGGCGGCGGACGATCTGGGCGCAGCGGAACAGCAGCAGGTTGTCGATGGCCGGGACCAGGCCCTCGCCCTCGGCGACCGACAGATATTCAGCCGGCATCATCACCCGGTCGTCGGCGGCGCGCAGCCGGGTGAAGCTTTCGTAGAAGATGGTCCGGCGCTGGGGCAGGGAGACGACCGGCTGCAGGTAGAGGTCGACGCGGTTCTCGGCCAGGGCCTGGTGGATGGTCTGCAGCAGGACGTTGGACTGTTCGCGGTGGCGGGCCTCATAGGTGTTGGCGGGGGTCGGCTGGGCGAGGCGCTGGTCGATCGACTCGCTCATCTGCTGGATCAGCGATTCCAGCATGCGGACCTCGCCGGACAGCTGTTCGGTCGAGGACAGGGCGCCGCTCTCGATGGCCTGGGCCAGTTCGGTCAGGGCGCCCTGGGTGGATTCCATGGCGTCGGCGAGCAGGCGGTGGGCGTCGCGGACCTGGTCGATCTCCTTCTTCAGCGCGGCGCGTTCGGCCTTGCCGGAGATCCAGGCGTGGAGGGCGGCGAGCAGGCCGAGCGTGGCGATTCCGGCGGCCGCGCCGGCTCCGGCGCCGAGGCCTGCCCGCCACACGAAGGCGCCGACCGTCATGGCCAGGAAGATGTAGCCGAAGAGCAGGAAGCCTTGAGTCAGGGCGCGCATGGAAACGGTTGTTCCGCCTTCCCGGATGGAATCGCCCGAGTATCGGGGTATCACGGCGGTTCGCCTAGGGTTCGTGCACGGATTCTCCCCAAGCTTCGAGGTTAACGATGGAATTGTTCGATCTGACCGGCCAGGTCGCGGTCATCACCGGCTCGTCGCGCGGCATCGGCAAGGCCATCGCCGAACGGCTGGCCGAGCACGGCGCGAAGGTGGTGATCTCGTCGCGCAAGCCGGGGCCGTGCGACGAGGTCGCCGGCGCGATCAATGCGAAGCACGGCCAGGGGCGGGCCATCGCCGTGCCCGCCAACATCGCCTCGAAGGAGGAACTGCGGCGGCTGGTCGACGAGACCGACGCCGCCTTCGGCCGGATCGACATCCTGGTCTGCAACGCCGCGACCAATCCCTACGCCGGGCCGATGGCCGGGATTTCGGACGAGCAGTTCGGCAAGATCCTGCAGAACAACGTGGTCTCCAACCACTGGCTGATCCAGATGGTCGCGCCGCAGATGCTGGAGCGGAAGACCGGGTCGATCATCATCGTCTCTTCGATCGGGGGGCTGCGCGGCAACGCCCTGATCGGGGCCTACAACGTCTCCAAGGCGGCCGACATGCAGCTGGCGCGCAATCTGGCGGTGGAGTGGGGGCCGTCCAACGTGCGGGTCAACACCATCGCCCCGGGCCTGGTGCAGACCGACTTCGCCCGATACCTGTGGGAGAATCCCGAACTGCTGAAGCAGGCCACCGACCCGGCCCCGCTGAAGCGCATCGGCCAGCCGGACGAGATCGCCGGGGCGGCGGTCTATCTGGCCTCGCCGGCGTCGAGCTACATGACCGGCCAGACCCTGGTGGTCGACGGCGGGATCACCATTGCCTGGTGAGGCGGACAGGCCGGTCCCGTGGCGCCGGAACCTGGCCTGGCGGCTGCAGGGCGTCGCCTTCGCGGGCTTCGTCGGCCTGATGAGGATGCTGGGGGTCGAGCGGGCCTCGGCGCTGGGCGGCCGGCTGCTGCGGACGCTGGGGCCGCGGACGGGGACGCAGAAGACGGTGATGCGCAACCTGCGCATCGCCTTTCCGGAGATGGGGCGGGCCGAGCGCGAGGCGCTGGCGCTGGCGCAGTGGGAGCAGACCGGCCGCGCCTTCGCCGAGACCGTGGTGATGGACCGGCTGGTGGCCGAGGGCCGCATCGAGGTGGTCGGGCGCGAGCGGCTGGAGACCATCCGCGCCTCGGGCCGGCCGGTGGTCTTCGTCGCCGGCCATTTCGCCAATGTCGAGACCCTGGCGGCGACCATCGTCGGGGCCGGGGTGCCGTGCCAGATCACCTATCGCGCCGCCAACAACCCCTATGTCGACGCCCAGATCCGGGCGGCGCGGGCCCGCTACGGGGTCCGCCTTTTCGCGCCGAAGGGCGGCGAGGGGGCGCGGGAGCTGCTGGACGGCATGGCGCGCGGCGAGTCGGTGGCGCTGATGAACGACCAGAAATTCTCGGAGGGGCCGGAGGTGACCTTCTTCGGCCAGCCGGTCAACGCCGCGCCGGGGCCGAGCCGGCTGGCGCTGCGCTTCGGCACGGTGCTGCAGCCGATGTCGGTGACGCGGCTGACCGGGGCGCGCTTCCGGGTGACCGTGTACGAGCCGGTCGCGCTGGAGAGGACCGGCGACCGGCAGGCCGACATCGCCCGCGGCGTGCAGGCGATCACCAGCTTCATCGAGGATCGCGTGCGCGAGAATCCGGTCGACTGGTTCTGGGTGCACAGGCGCTGGCCCGACCGGGTCTACGCCGCCCTCGGGCCGGACGGCGGCTAGGGCGAAATCGGTTTGGACGCGATCGCGTCCAAACCCGGATCTTCGCTCCAGCCTTAGACTGGAGCCT
>NZ_CALMZS010000046.1 GCF_937870815.1 uncultured Brevundimonas sp. | reverse complement strand
TAGCAGTAGACGAAGTCGAAATCCTCGGCCGCCGCCTTGCGGTGGGCGGTGTAGAAGCCCTGCTCATAGGCCTGGCAGCCCAGCACGCCGAACCGGGCCCGGGCCACTGCGGCGCCCGCCGCCGGCGCCGTCTTCGCACGCCCTGAAGGGGTGCGTTCGGAGCCGGCAGTGAAGCGATAGAAATAGTCCCGGCCGGGCTCCAGCCCGGTGATCTCGACATGGACGGCGTGGCCCAGTTCGGGTCGGGCGATCGCCTCGCCGCTCCGCGCCACGCTGGAAAAGCCGCGATCCGTTGCGACCTCCCACTTCACCGGCACCGGCGCCGACGGCATGCCGTGGCCGATCTCGAGCGGGCGGGGGGCCAGTCGGGTCCAGATGACGAAGCCGTCAGGGGCCGGATCGCCGGCGGCGATGCCCAGCTGGAACGGGTATTCGGCGAACACCGGATCAGCCAGGGCCTGACGACCTGAGCCCAGGGTGACGCTCCCGGCGCCCAGCGCCAGCAGCATTCCCCGGCGGGAGACGGAATCGAGCGAGAGCATGCGGACCTCCGGGCTGCGAAGATCCTGACCTAGCCCGGAAATGTGACGCCCGTCACGGGGTGGGTTGGGCAGCAGGCCGCCAGGCCTGCATCTCGGCGATCTCGCGCGTCTGGGCGTCCTTGACGGCCCGGGCCATTCGGCGGATTTCCGGGTCGCGCGACCGGGCGAGGGCGACATCGGCCATGGCCACGGCGCCCCGGTGGTGTTCGATCATCCTGGCGATATAGGCCTCGTCCGCAGTCCCGCCGGACGCCGTGCCCACGGTCGTCGTCACCTCGCCCTCCCTGACCGTCGCGGCGTGGTTGGCGGCCGAGACGTCGCGCAAGGCCTGCCGGACCGGGTCGCCGCCGCCGTCGCAGGCGGCCAGGGCCAGTGAAAGTGTGGCGAAAACAATGAAACGCGTGATCGGACCGGTCGTCAGGGTCCATTTCCATCTCAAGCGGCGGTTGCGGGTCGCTTGGTCATGTCGCCACGCCCGGCGATCAATCCCGCGACCGAGATGTCCTCGTCGATCTCTTCCCAATGCAGGCCGGACGGGCTGAGCCAGACATCGGCGCGCTGTTTCGGGGTGGCCTGAAGCAGCCGCGGATACCATGCCAGAGGGATGCCGAGCAGGCGACCGTCGGACAGTTCCACGAGCATACGGTGCTCATCGAACGATACTCGTTCGGGCCTAGCCGTTTCCAAAGAACTCATTCCAGTGTCGTTCGATAAGATCGCGGTTGGCGTCCACGATGCGCGAGATCGCGCATATCTCACTCAGTATAGCCGATTTTTCGCGCCAAGCGAACGGCCGGGTTCAGCCAGAATTTGGCCTCGCATCCGGGTTCGGACACATGGATATGCACCGGCTCGCGCGGTGTGCCTTCATCCGAATAGAAGTGAAACTTTCGCCCTCGATCACGGAAGACGACGGGCACGGATCAGCCCTCCATCCAGCCGGGCATCCAGCCTTCGTGCATCTCGCGCAGGTGATCCAGCGGCAGGCGGAACAGCTCGCCCGAGGCGAAGTCGCGGCCCCTGGCCCGGCCGACCACCGAGGCGTGCAGGCCGGCGGCCTGGGCCGCGGCGATGATGCCGGTCGCGTCCGGCACGGCGACCAGGTAACGGGCCTGATCCTCTCCGAAGAGCAGGATGTGGGCGTGGCTGGCCGAGGTGGCGTCCAGCTCAACGCCGCAGTCGGACGCCAGGGCCAGGTCCGCCGCCGCCCCGATCAGGCCGCCGTCCGACAGGTCGTGGACACAGGTCAGGTCGCCTGCCTCGATCAGGTCGCGCACGAAGTCGCCGGTCTTGCGTTCCAGCGCCAGATCGACCGGCGGCGGCGCGCCGTCCTCGCGGCCGAGAACCTCGCGCAGATAGATCGATGAGCCCAGTTCGCCGACGG
>NZ_CALMZS010000045.1 GCF_937870815.1 uncultured Brevundimonas sp. | reverse complement strand
AAGGCCGGGCTGGGCGTCGCCTCGTTCAATCGATGGATCAGTTCCGGCAGCCGGCGCGCCCCGGTCTTGTCCTTCAGGCGACGCAGGTGGGTATAGGCGGTATTGATGCTGACGCCGCTGTCGCGGGCATGGTCGACCGGAGACAGGCCTTGCAACAGGGCTTGCGCCAGCCTCGCCTCGGCCGAGGTCAGGCCGAACAGCGCGCGCAAGCCGTCGCCGCGCGCGGCGCGGCCCGCCAGCGGATCGTGGACGAACAGCACGGCCGCGGCGTCCGGCGCCTCGTCCGCCTCGCCCCGGAAGACCGGTCGCACGGTGAGCACATAGGGAGGGCCCCCGGACGGTCGGGCGACGGCGAATGACGCGGGAGCCCCCAGGGTCTCGCCTCGCCCGAGCGCGAGAGCCGCGCCGAGGGCCGCGCCGAAACGCTCCCGCGCGCCGGCCGGGTGCAAGCGGATCCCCTCTCTCGCCAGGCGGACGCCATCGCCGCACGCCGACATCTCGATCAGGGCGGCGTTGGCGTGAAGAACGGCTCCGGTCCTGTCGAGCAGGGCGACTCCGCCGCCGACGGTGTCCAGAATCCGGGTCAGGGAGCGCGCTTCGTCCCGAGCCTCGCCGAGCCGGGCGGCGACCTGGATGGCGAGGCGGGCGTGCTGCATCAGCCGGCCGAACAGCTCCACATCGGGCCGATCCATATGACCCTGCGACGGATCGCGGGTCAGGGTGAAGACCGTTTCCGGTCCCCCGCCCCCGTCGAGGATGCCAACGACGAAATAGCGGGGGTCGGTATAGGTGATGAATTCAGCGTAGAATGGCTCCCGGCCCAGGCCGGCGGCGTCGAGGATGTGGCCGCGCGGGAATTTTCGCGTCCGGCCCCCGGGCGGTCGCCGCGGCGCATAGGCATTGTCGCTGGAGTGGAACGACAGATAGGCCTCGACCATCTCCGGCTCGCTGCCGTAGCCGTGCCACATACGGTGGCGTCCACGGGCGTAGTCGTAGGTTTCGAGCGACGCCGCCGAGGCCCCGGCGAACCGCGTGACGGTCTGCAGCGCATCCGGCCAGCGCTCCGCCTCCAGCCCCGCCGCGTGGATGGCCTCGATCACGGTCAACAGCGCGTCGTCCGTCCGCCTCATCCGTTCCAATCGCCCCGAACCCACACAGCCGTCGCAGCAGGACCGGAATAGCACTCTGGGCGAACGGCGTCATCAGAACCGATGACGCCACGGATGAGCGGTTGGTTCTAGGACTCCTCCATCAATGGGAGTGCGGACAGGCGATGCGTGCGCGGTTCAAGAACATCCTTCTGGGCGGGGCGGCGTGCACCGTGCTGGCGATCGCGTTTCCGGCCGAGGCGCAGGACGTGGACGAGGCGGCCCTGGCGCGCCGCCTGGCCCTGATCGACGATCTCGAGGGGCCGATCAACCGCCTGCTGGACGCAGCGGACGCTGCAAACGCCCGCGGCGACTGCGCGAGCGAGCTGCGGATCGTCACCCACGTCGACATGTTCTACGACAACATGATGCGCGAGGTGTCGGTCGGCGGCCGCTTCCCGCCCGGCACCCTGGCTCCCGAGATTCGGCGTTTCCAGGCCGCGAAGGCCCGGGTCTGCCCACCTCCCGGGGTGACCGAGACGGCGCAACCGATGGCCATGGCCGACGCGGCCGCGCCCGTGGCCGCCCTTCCCCCGCCGCCGCAGTGGCAGCTCGACGCCCTGTCGACCCAGGACCAGTGGCAGGCCGAATTGGCCGGCGAACCGGTCGCCGAGGGCGACGGCGGCGATCAGGATGCGCCCCGCCCCGCGCCCCCGCCGCCCCCGCCGCGGGGACAGGCCGACGCCCAGCACATCGCCGACCACGTCAACGCCCGCCCGGTCGCGACCCCCGAGCCCGTCGATCCGGAGATGGCGGCGATGCAGGAGCGGATGCTGCGCGAGTCCTCCGGCGATCCCCTGCCAGACACGCCCGCCCCGCCCTCGCCCCCGCCGCCGCCCCAGCGCACGGACGCCCAGGCCCAGGCCGAGCATCAGGCGGAACTGCTCAAGCAGGAGACCGAGCGTGTTCAGTTCGAGCAGCGCTACGACCTGCAACAGGCCGCCGCCGCCGGGGCGGCGGCGCTGGCGGCGGGCGACTGCCCCGGGCGGGACGCGGCCGTCGCGGCCCTGGAAGCCATAATCAACGACATCCAGAGCCGCTACTCGGACTGGAATCAAGCCGACATGGAAGCGGCGGAGGCCGCGGTAGACGCCCTGCGGGCGGCCCCCTGTCCGCCGCCGGGCGTCGAGCCGGCGACGGTTGGCAGCGTTCCGGGCTCCGGGACGCCGACGACCGACGATACGGTCCTGCAGATCGGGAACAACGTCCTGCGGATTCGCATCGCGGGCGACGGGCAGGTCTTCTGCACCTATGGTCCCGCCGTGCCTGAACCCGCCACCCCCGGCGGCGGAGCGCCGGGCGACGATCCACGAGACGGTCCGGGCGGGCCGGACAACGACGACCCCCGCGACGGGCCGCCGCCGCGTCCCGACGTCCCCGAATACGGCCGGACCCCGGAACAGCAGGCGGCCTACTCCGCCTGGTACAATGAAGTGGCCGAGTACTGGGAGAAGCGGGACGGTCTGAAGGCGGACTCCAACGGCCATCTGCCGGGTCACCCCCTGTATGGTGTGTATGACGATACCCCCGATGATACCCCCGACGATCCCCGGGACGAGGGCGTGCCGGAAGAGGACGATCCGCGCGACGAAACCCCGCCTGTCACCCTGATCATCAAGGCGACCGCCATCGCCCAGAGCGGGGTCGGTCAGACCGCCGTGGGCCGCACCCAGGCCAAGCTGTTCCCGGAATCGATCACCAACGTCGCCCTGCCGTCGGAAGGCGGCGCCCGGCCCCAGACCGACGCCGGCGAGGATCCGGTCACCTGCACGACGGGCGACGACGGAACCTGCACCGTCCAGATCGATCCCTGCGACTTCGGCAACTGCGACTACGCCCTCGAGGTGGGCCAGACGCCGGAGATCAACCTCTTCACCAGCGAGAGCGCCAGCTATGTGCTGGAGTTGACCGGCCGCGGCGCGGTCTCCAGCGCGCTTCAGCCCTATGTGGTCGGGCAGGTGAATATCGATGGCGTGAAGCACGTCATCGTCATGGCCGGCGCGGGGGACGACGCCCTGCTCCAGGGGCTGATCAGTCACGAACTGGGCGTCAACGTCGCGAATTTCGAGGTCAATATCTGCCGCGACAAACAGCCCGGCCCGCCGCCGCCCGATCCGCTGATGCAGGGCGCCGGTTCGTGGGGCCAGCAGCATGACGACCAGTGGGCGATCAAGCGGGTCGGCCTGACCCTGGGCGCCGATTCCGCCTGGACCCGGCTGGGTCCGGACCCCCAACCCGTCACCGTGGCCGTGATCGACACCGGCCTGGACTGGAACCACCTCGACTTCAGCTACGACAACATCTGGAAGAACCCCGGCGAGACGCCCGACAACGGCGTCGACGACGACGGCAACGGCTATGTCGACGACATCATCGGCTGGGACTTCATGGCCGGGACCAACAATCCCTGGGACCACGACGGCCACGGCACCATCGTGGCGGGGATCATCGCCGCCGACGGCGGCAACGACATCGGCATGGCCGGAATCAATCCGCACGCCCGGATCATGGTGCTGAAGGCGCTGAACGCCTTCGGCCACACCCGCGCCTCCTATGTCGCCGAGGCCGTCGTCTACGCCGCCGACAACGGCGCGCGGGTGATCAACCTGTCGGTCGGCGGCCCGACCCTGACCCGGATCGAGACCGCCGCCATCGCCCATGCCCGCGCCAGGGGCGTGGTCGTGGTGGTCGCCGCGGGGAACGAGGGCGTCAATGTCGCCGAGTTCGGCCTGGCCGGCGCGGACGGCGTGCTCACCGTCGGCGCGACCAATCTGGACGACAGCCACCCCAACTTCTCCAACTGGGGAGCGGGGGTGGACATCGCCGCGCCCGGGGTCGATGTGCTCAGCCTGCGGGCCCGGCGCACCGACACCATGCTGGGCATCAAGGACGTGCCCTATGAGGCGGGGGCGGCCTATGTCGGCGAGGACCGGCGCTATTACCGGGTCAGCGGCACCTCCTTCTCGACCCCGATCGTGGCGGGAGTGGCCTCGCTGGTCCTGTCGGCCCGGCCCGAGCTGACCGCCGAACAGGTCGAGGCGATCCTGGTCCAGTCGGCCGAGGACATCCAGACGCCCGGCGTCGACCAGTTCTCCGGCGCCGGCATGGTCGACGCCCGCGCCGCCCTGGCCATGGACCCGGCCTTCCGGATCGAGGCGTCGATCACCGGGCTGGAGGTGGTTCAGGGCGCCGCCGGACCCGTGGTGCGGGTGCAGGGATCCGCCGGCGCGGATCGCTTCGGCTCGGCCCGCATCGAGGTCGGGCGCGGCGAACGGCCGACCGCCTTCACTCCAGTCCTGCCCGGCGTGGCCGCGGCGACCGGCGCCCTGGGCGACATTCCGGCCGACGCCTTCCGCGGCGCGGCCGTCTGGACCGTCCGCCTGGTCGTCACCCATGCCGACGGCCGGACACGGGAGGCCCGCTACGTCCTCGACGTCGGCGGCTGAACATCATCATGCAAGGGGAGATATCCAGATGACGACCTCAAGATGGGCCTGGGCGGCGCTGGCCGCGGTCCCGGCGATCGTGTGCGCGGCCCCGGCCTGGGCGGCGACCTCGACCTCGATCGTGGTCACCAGCCGGGGCGAGACCCTGCCGCGATCCTCGATCCAGCTGTTCAACGCCGAGACGGGCGCGCAGGTGCGGATGGAGGAGGAGGACGACGACCGCGTCGCCGCCCTGTTCCTGCTGGACGGCGGCCGCTATCGGGTGGTCGTCAACGGCGAGACGGTGCGCGAGATTTCGGTCAGCGGGACCGGCTCGCAGAGCTTCACCATCGATGTGCCGCCGCGTCTGGCAGGCCCTGCCGCAACGCCTCAGGGCCTGACACCGGCTGATGAGCGACGGATCGCCGACGCTATGACGCGGGAGGACCAAATCTTCGCCGAATGGGACGAAAAAACCAGCCTGATCGTCCACGCCGGCGTGGGCGAACTCGACGCCCCCACCCAGGCTGGAACCGGCTTCCAGCGCCCCAGTGGCGGAGCCGAGACCTTCGCCGGCCGCAACGCGGACACCATCCGGATGCACACCCTGGGGCTGGTGCTGTTCCCCCTCGCCTATCGCGAATGGCTGATCTCGGCCAGCGGCCTCTATGGCAAGGGAGATGAGCAAGGCGAGGGCAGCGTCCCGGCCGGAACGGGGACCGACACCGGCTTCGTCTATGGCGACTTTTCCCTCGGCGATTCGGCCGGAGTGAACATCGGCGACCGCGGCTCGGCCTGGACGACGAATTCCGAGGTCGAACTGTTCAATCTCAAATTCAAGGCCGTGCAGGCGGCGACGGGGCCGGTGGCCCTGTTTCTGTTCGCCGACTATCTGCGCAGCCGGCGCCAGTACGACAGCGAAGTCATGGCCGAGGTGTTCGGCGAGACCCTCAGTCAGGCGCGCAATCAGGAGGTGACCGACAATCTGATCGGCGCCGGGGCGGGACTTCAGTTCGACTCCGGCCCCGGCGACGGCGTCCGGTTCGGAGGATGGACCTCGGCGGGCCTGTTCCACCGGTCCTCGGAGCTGTCGGCGTGGGAACGTAATGTCTGCCCCCTGTGCGGACCGGAGGACGCGGACTTCACCTTGCGGTTCGATGAAACCGACAGAGGCGCGACCTGGTCAGTCGCGGCCGGCGCCTATCTCGAGGTTCCCTTGTCAGGGAACGTCTCGATCGGCCTGGGCGCCGACGTCGCCTACATCGACGAGGTGGGGGCGGTGTTCAATCCCAGCTCGGGAGACCAGGTCTTTCTCGACGGCGAGACCACGCGCCTGACCACCACCGAAGCGATCAGCTCCAGCATCCGGGTGGGTCTCAGGGCAAGGTTCTAGCCGACGCTCAGGCCGCCGCCTGCGCGCCGGATCCCGGCCCGGCCAGGCCCTGCATGACCATCCGGTTGATGTCGATCAGGGCCTCGAAGTCGTCCTCGCCGCGCATGACGGCCGAGGAGTGCTTGCTGACGAACAGGCTGATCGAGATGATCCGGGCCCGCAGGGCCTTGTCCATGGCGTTGTCGGGGCTGGCGCAGTCGGTGGCCAGGGTCGACCACAGGCGGCGGTTCCAGTCGAGGGCGTCGATGCGGGTGGCGACGTCGCCGGGGTCCACCGTCGAGGCGTGCATCAGCGCCCGGGTCACCTGCCCGAACAGCCGGTACTCCATCTCGCGGGGGTTTTCAGCCCGCGTCGCCGCGGTCTTGTACGCCTGAAGCGACATTCGCCAGACCTTCCTCGTAATCCACCAGTTTCCGGGCCGCCATCAGGGCCTTGTAGTATTCGCGCGACATCACATGCCGCGACGCCGCCACGCAGTCCGCCAGCACCTGCGGATTGCGGGTCGCGCCCATGAATTCGGTCAGCCGCAGGGCGAACTCATCGTAGATCTTGGGCGCCGCGCTCTCGTCGAGGTACATCATCATCACGGGAAAGTAGACGCGCTTCGCCGGGCTGCTGACGTCCTCGGGCTGCATGATGTCCTTCTCGCGCAGCACGCTGGCCTTGTTCTGCAGGATCAGCACGCCGCGCCGGTCGCCGTTCTGGACCACGGCTCCGTTGAGAACGAATTTCTCTCCGGGCTTGAGCGACAGCTTCAGCGGCATTCGGAGCGTCTCCTGACAGGCGCACGGCGACGTTAGGAAGCCGGAACGAACGCAGGTTAAACAGTCGTGGTTAACCATCCCTTGTGATCCTGGCGGCCAAGGTCGGCGGATCATCTCAGGATCGCCGCATGTCCGCCGTCGAATTGTCGCCCGAACAGGTCCACGCCTTCGCCCCCGTCGCCCAGGGCGTGGCCGGCGATTCGGCCTCGCCCGCGGCGATCCGCAAGCTGTCGCGCCAGCTGGCCAGGCCGAAACCGGCGGTGAAGGCGCAGCGCAAGGCGCTCGAGACCCTGAAGGCCTCGCTGATGGCGATCCGGGCCGGCGATTTCGAGCTCGGGGCCCGGCGCGCGCTGGAGGCGCTGAAGATCGACGAGACCAACGGCCTGGCCTGGCATGTGCTGGCCATCTGCCGCGAGAAGTCGGGCCAGTTCGGCCAGGCGCTGCTGGCCTATGAGGCGGCGCTGAAGCTGCTGCCCAACGAGACCGACGTGGCCCACGACCTCGGCCGGCTGGCCCAGCAGATGGGCTATCTCGAGATCGCCGAGAAGCTGCTGCTGAAATATCTGGCCGCCGACCCCGGCCACATCGAGGCGACCAACAATCTGGCCTGCGTGCAGCGCGACCAGAAGCGCTACGGCGACGCCGTCGAGACCCTGCGCGGCCTGCTGGCGATCGAGCCGGAATCGCCGGTGCTGTGGAATACGCTCGGCACCGTGCTTAGCGACCAGGGCGACATGGCCACGGCCCTGACCTTCTTCGAGGAGGCGCTGCGGCAAGACCCGGGCTTCGCCAAGGCGCGCTACAACCGCGCCAACGCGCGCCAGCCGCTGGGCGACGCGATGGGGGCCCTGGAGGACATCGACGCCGCCCTGCCCGGGGCTGAAAATCCCTATGAGCGGGCCATGATGAGCATGGCGCGAGCCATGCTGTTGATGACCCTGGGCCGCATCCCGGAAGGTTTCGAGGCCTATGAGGTCCGGCTCGACCCGCACCTGCCGGAGGCGATGCGGGTCGCCGTCGACGCTCCGCGCTGGGATCCGAAGACGGAGGACGTCCGCGGCAAGCGGCTGCTGATCGTCGGCGAGCAGGGCATCGCCGACGAGATGGTGTTCGGCACCTGCATCGGCGACGCCGTCGAGGCGGTCGGACCCGAGGGACAGGTCTATGTGGCCGTGGAGCCGCGCCTGATCGGCCTGTTCCAGCGCGCCTTCCCGGACGCCGTGGTCGGCGGCCACAGGTCGGTCAAGCTGGAGGGGCGGATCACCCGCTACGTGCCCTTCGCCGAAGAGCTGGAGGGCGGGGTCGACGCCTGGATCCCGATGGCCTCGCTGATGGCCGTCTACCGCCAGTCGCTCGAGTCCTTCCCGGAGCGGCGCGGCTATCTGGTCCCCGACCCCGGCAAGGTGACCTTCTGGAAGGCGGAGCTGGACAGGCTCGGCCCCGGGCTCAAGGTCGGCCTGCACTGGAAGAGCCTGGTGCTGACCGGCCAACGGGCGCGGTATTTCTCGAGTTTCGAGCGCTGGAAGCCGGTGCTGACCACGCCGGGGGCGGTGATGGTCAGCCTGCAGTGCGGCGACGTCGCCGACGACCTGGCCGCGGCCGAGGCGGCGGGGGTGTCGATCTGGACCCCGCCGATCGACCTCAGGAACGACCTCGAGGACGTCGCGGCCCTGTCGGCGGCCCTCGACCTGGTGATCGGCCCGGGCATCGCCGGGACCAACCTGGCCGCCGCGGTCGGCGGCGCCGCCTGGATGATCACCGCCCCCGACGACTGGCACTACCTGGCCACGGACCGCTACCCCTTCTATCCGCACCTGCGCTTCTTCCGGCGCGACGGCTTCGCCGACTGGGACGGAACCATGGCCCGCATCCGCACGGCCCTGGACGAAGCGGTGGCCGCGGGGAACGCCGGGTGAAGCCGGGGCGTTGATCTCCCGAGGACAGGGAGATGTCAGAATGCCGCGGCTGGACGACTATTCGGACGACCAGGAACAGTCGGAAGTCTTCGACGAAACCCACATCGACGATGAGGGCGACGGCGATGTCCTGCTGGACGAGGCCGACCCGGTGCTGGACGTCACCCAGGCCGACGGGGACGCTGACGGGGACGAGGCGGTCGAGGACGAGGCCGTCGACGACCTCGACGACGAACTCGGGGCCTCCGGCGTCGAGGCCGAGGCCGACGCCCTGCTGGGGGTCGACGGCGAACGGCTGACCGAGGTCGACGGCGAGAGCGCCAGCCTGCAGGGCCATGACGAGGTCGAGCTGGTCTATTCCGGCCTGATGCGCAACTCGCGCGGGGCCCAGGCCAGCGCGGCCCACTGGGAGGCCAGACGCCTGTCCGACGACGACATCTCGGACCTCGGCTACGGCCCCGACACCGACGAAGATCATCCCTCGAGCTGAGGACGCCGCCATGAGCCCGACCCACAATCCCGACCACCAGCAGGCCCCGGCCGACGACGAGCCCTACGCCCGGCCGGCGCCGCCCGAGGAGGGCAAGCCCGACCAGCTGTGCGAGGACAAGCGCAAGGCCGAAAGCCGCCAGGAGGCCCTGGTCGACGAGGGCGTCGAGGAGAGCTTTCCGGCCAGCGACCCGCCGGCGGTGAAGCGGATCACCTGAGGGCGGCGGACGGTTCGATTGTCAAAGACCGGGGGGCGGGTCCGCTTCGCCCCTCCACCCCTTCGGGGTCCCCCTCCCCATTGCATGGGGAGGAGACGGGCAGCCGTCGGCGCCGCCAGCGGAACAGGCGGTTGGGGAGGGCGCGGGGCGACCGGGCCTCGCCCGGTTGCGGATGAGTTTACCGTTTCGACGAGACAGGCTGCCCCGCGC
>NZ_CALMZS010000044.1 GCF_937870815.1 uncultured Brevundimonas sp. | reverse complement strand
GGCGGCGGAAATAGCCGGCGGCGGCGCCGTCCAGCAGCAGGCCGCCGATGATCAGCGGCAGGGCGACGATGCGGCGGACCTGGGTCTCCAGGCCGAAGCCGAGGCCCAGCCAGCCGGCGACCTCGGGCCCGACCACGGCCGGATTGGCGAAGCGGAAGATCACCCAGCCGGCCAGCAGGAAGCCGATGTAGATCAGCGGCGGCGGGGCGATGACGCCGGGGGTGTCGCGGGGGGTGCTCATACGGTCTGGCCTTGCGGGGCGGTGAAGGCGGAGGCCGGGGCGTCGCCGGTGTTGATCACCTCCGACGGTTCGAAGATCAGCACCTCGGCCTCGTCGTCGGCGGCGGTGCGGTGTTCGACGCCGCGCGGCACGACGATGAACTGGCCCGGATCGAGGGTCTCGATGCGGTCGCGGAACTCGACCCGGAACCGGCCCTTCCAGACGAGGAACATTTCGTCGGCCTCGGCATGACTGTGCCAGGGGAAGACGCCCTGAACCTTGACCAGCCGTACATCCTGCCCGTTCAGCCGGGCGGCCACGCGGGGCCGCCAGTGGTCGGAGAAGGCCGCGAATTTGTCGGCCAGATCGAGGACGGTCATTCGTTCTCGTCCCCATCACCGGCGTACTGGGGGTCATCCGCATAGATCGCGACCCAAGCCGGTTCACTGGCCGAAACCGCGCCGCGATACATACCCGAGGTGTTCATGGCGAAGGCGGGCTCGCCGCCCAGGCCCATGACGACCACGCCGCCGTCGCCGCCCATGGAGCCGACGTCAGCAATCTCGGTCTCTGCGGCCGCCAGCTCGACTCGGCGAGACATAGCCAAGCACACGTTGTCGCCAGGAAGAAGGCCGGTTCCACAGACCGCTTCAAACTCCCGCTTTTCGGACTCATATCGCTGTTCCGGGGTGAGGGCCTGCCAGGCGCCGATCCGAGCGCATATGTCACGGGCCACGGTGGCCCGAATGAAATACTCGCCGGAGCCGGTGGCGGACACCGCGCAACCCTCGCGATTGGACGCATAGGTCCCCGCCCCGATTACCGGCACGTCGCCGACCCGGCCCCAGCGTTTGGCGGTCATGCCGCCGGTCGAGGTGCCCGCGGCGAGCCGGCCCTGGCTGTCCAGCGCCACGGCGCCGACCGTGCCGAATTTGCGCTCGTTCAGCGGCGGCGCCGGCAGGCTGTTCTCCGCCATCGGCCCCGGCGTTCCGGCGGGCCGTTCCGGGATCGGCAGGTTCTGCGCCCGCAAGGCCGTCTCCAGCCCCTGCCAGCGGCGTTCGGTGAAGAAGAAGGCGGGGTCGACCTGCTCCAGCCCGACCGAGGCGGCGAACGTATCGGCGCCCTGGCCGATCAGCATGACGTGGGGCGACTGCTCCATCACCGCGCGGGCGGCGGCGATGGGGTGGCGGGTGGTGGTCAGGCCGGCGACCGCGCCGGCGGTCAGGTCCGAGCCGTCCATGACGGCGGCGTCCAGCTCGTTGCGGCCGGCGGCGGTGAAGACCGCGCCGCGCCCGGCGTTGAACAGGGGATCGTCCTCCATGATCTGGATGGCGGCCTGGATCGCGTCGAGGGCGGAGCCGCCGCTGGCGAGGACGGTGGACCCGGCCTCCAGCGCCCGGTGCAGGGCGGCGCGGTAGGCGGCGTCCTGTTCGGGGGTCAGGCTGTCGCGCTCGATGACGCCGGCGCCGCCGTGAATGGCGAAGGACCAGCGGGCGGGCTCCTGGGCGGCGGCGGGCGCGGCGGCGGCCAGGGCGAGGGCGGCGGCCAGGGCGGGCCAGAACTGCTTCATTGGAAATTCCGTGCGTCGCGTTGAATTCGCACCATGTCAGAAGTGACCGGCGTTGTCGTGCCGCTGTCACGGCGAATCCGGGAGGATGCGCGGGGGTCGAACCGGACCCGCGTCACACGTCGGGGGGCGGGCGGACAGGGCGGGGTCGGCTCCGCCTGTCCCGGCCCCCCGTCGCGTCGGCCGGGCGCCGCCCGCTCACGCCCAATTTACCCTTAACCCTTGTCCGGTCTTGCGCGCCGTGCTGCTTATGCGCCTTCGCGCGCCAGGTCGGGCGCCGCAATATCGGGAGTGAGCCGTTGAGCAGAACGGATGGAGGGCGCGCCCTTGGCGCGGCGGCCGGGCTACGCGCCCGGCGAGCGGGGGGAGAAACCGCATGAACATCGTCATCATAGCCGGCCTGCTCGTCACCTTGCTGACGGGCGTGCCCGTGCTGATCCAGATACTGAAGAACCACCCGCGGGGGCTGATCATCCTGTTCTTCGCCGAGATGTGGGAGCGGTTCTCCTACTACGGGATGCGCGCCATCCTGATCTTCTTCCTGACCCAGAATTTCCTGTTCGACGACGCCACGGCGGGCGCCACCTACGGCTCCTACACCTCGCTGGTCTATCTGCTGCCGCTGGTCGGCGGCATCATGGCCGACCGCTACATCGGCACGCGCAAGGCCATCGCCTTCGGGGCCGTGCTGCTGGTGGCGGGCCATGGCATGATGGCCTTCGAGGGCCGGCCCGCGACCGAGACCCTGACCTATGCCGGAACCCAGTACGAGGTCGTCGGCGAGGGCCGCGGCGCCGCCCGCGAGGTCGGCATCATGGTCGACGGCCAGCGCTACGACTTCACGCCGGCCGAGGGCGGGGGCCTGGCGCTGACGGATCTGCCCGCCGACGCCAGCCTGCCGCAGGTCCTGGCCGAGGGCTCCTATGAGCTCGAGCAGACCCGGGACCAGAACGGCGTCAACATCTTCTACCTGGCCATCTCGCTGATCATCATGGGGGTCGGCTTCCTGAAGCCGAACATCTCGACCATCGTCGGGCAACTGTATCCGCAGGGCGATCCGCGCCGGGATTCCGGCTTCACCCTGTACTACTACGGCATCAACCTCGGGGCCTTCTGGGCCGCGGTGCTGTGCGGCCTTCTGGGCCAGACCGTGGGCTGGTGGGCCGGCTTCGGCCTGGCCGGCGTCGGCATGGCCCTGGGCCTCGTGGTCTTCGTTCTCGGCAAGCCGCTGCTGCAGGGCAACGGCGAACCGCCCAACCCCGAACTGATCAGGCGGCCGCTGGTCGGGCCGATCAACCGCGAGTGGCTGATCTACATCCTCGCCGTGCTCGGCGTCGGCGTCGTCTGGTTCATGGTCCAGCGCAACGCCCTGGTGGGCACGGTGCTGAGCATCTCGACGGCGCTGTCGCTGGCCCTGATCGCCTGGATCATCGCCTTCGTCTGCAAGACCTGGGCGCAGCGCCAGCGGATGATGCTGGCCGTGGTGCTGATCTTCGGCGCGGTGGTGTTCTTCACCCTGTTCGAACAGGCCGGCACCTCGCTGAACCTGTTCGCCGACCGCAACGTGGACCTGACCATAAGCCCGGTGGCGATGCAGTTCCTCGGCGTCACCATCGGCACCCCGGCCCAGCTGGCCGCGGCGGGGATCACCCCCTCGGGCTTCTGGGTCGACGCCACCATCACGGCGGCCCAGGTGCAGTCGTTCAACGCCGGCTTCATCCTGATCTTCGCGCCGATCTTCGCGGCGATGTGGGCCTGGCTGGCCAGCCGGAAGATGGACCCGAACCCGACCATGAAGTTCGGCCTCGGCCTCGTGCAGGTCGGCCTCGGCTTCCTGGTCGTAGTCTGGGCGGCCGGCTCGGGCATGGTCGACAGCGCCTTCCAGATGCCGCTGATCATCCTGGCCCTGCTCTACATGCTGCATACCACCGGCGAGCTGTTCCTGTCGCCCGTGGGCCTGTCGGAGATCACCAAATTGTCGCTGCCCTCCGTGGTCAGCTTCATGATGGCGGTGTGGTTCCTGGCCAGCTCCATCGCCCAGTTCGTCGGCGGCAAGATCGCCGGCCTGATGGGCACCGAGACCGTCGGCGGCCAGGTGCTGGACCCGCAAGGGGCCCTGGCCACCTCGCTCGACGGCTTCGGCAAGCTGGGCTGGTGGGGCGTCGGCATCGGCGTCGGCTTCATCCTGATCAGCTTCCTGATCAAGGGCTGGTCGCACGGCGCCAATGATCCCGACAATCATCCGGGACCGACGCTGACGGATCGCGGCCAGGAGGACGGCAACGTCGCCCGGCCCGGGGCCGGCGCCCCCGCCTGATCCGGCGGCCGGCTGAAACGGGAAGGGCGGAGCCTCGCGGCTCCGCCCTTTTCGCCTGGGCCGGGGCGTCCCGGATCGGGAGCGCCGCCGCAGGGCTGAAACTGGAGCGGCCGGCGGGAATCGAACCCGCGACATTCAGCTTGGGAAGCTGACGTTCTACCTCTGAACTACGGCCGCGC
>NZ_CALMZS010000043.1 GCF_937870815.1 uncultured Brevundimonas sp. | reverse complement strand
GCTGGGCCAGCCGACCCACATGGCGCGATGCGGCGACCATTCGGCGGGGACGGGGGTGTTCATGGGCGGAGGAGTCCCGGGCGACCCGTGACGGGCCGGCCGCGCCAGATAGGCGGCCGGGAGCCGGACTTCAACCGGACGCCCGGACAAAAACGCCGGCCCGCGACCGACGACGAAAAAGGAGCGGCCCGCGGGGGCCGCTCCTTTCCGTCCCGGTCCTGTTCCGGATCGCGCCCTAGAACTCGTAGCGCAGGCCGATCTGGAGGGCCCACAGCGACTTGCCGTTGTTGTCGATCGACAACCGGCCGCCGTTCGAGTTGAAGTTCGAGTAGCGATAGCGGTCGCAGGCCGGACTTCCGGCCGGCGCCGCCGCGCCCGTCGAGGTGGCGCACTGGGCGCTGACCACGTTGATCGTGTCGCCATACTCCTCGACGATACCCCATTCGTCGTTCAGCAGATTGGCCACGTTCTGGAGGTCGGCGACCAGCCGGAACCGGCCCGGCAGGAAGAAGGCCGGCAGCTCCTGGCTGATCTGGAAGTCGATCTGATAGACTTCCGGCTGGTCGTCGGACCCTTCGCCCTTGTCGAGCATACGACCCTGGGGCAGGCCGAACTGTTCGACGAAGGCGCGGAAATTGTCCCGCGTCGCGGCGCTGTCGAAGGTGACGAAGCCGACGTTCAGGTCGGTCGGGTCGGCGTCGGCGGCGAAGTCCGGCACATACAGCAGATGGGCGCCGCGATTGACGCCGAAGGTCGAGCTGCGGCCGAACCCCGGGGCGTTCATGACGAAGCTGATCGGGCGGCCGTCGCGGATTTCCCCGAACAGGTTCATCCGGGTCTCGAGGTCGCCGAAGAAGTTCCGGCGGTAGCCGACCTCCGCCTTCCAGCGGTTCTCGATCTCCTCGAACGAGGTGCCGTAGGCCTCCTCGTTCGGATCGAGGCCGGTCGCGCCGCCGCCGTAGAGCGAACTGGCCGTCGAGGCGAAGCGGGCGCCGGAAACCCGGTCCTCGACGCTCTGGCGGGCGTAGCCGAGCAGCAGGTCCAGGCCGTTGTCGAACGACTTGTAGGCGCTCAGACCGATCGTGTAGCTCTCGCCCTCATCGGTGTTGAAGGCGACGATGTCGCGGCTGGAGCCGGGGTTGGTCGAGGTGATGCCGTTCGCGGTCCGCAGCGCCGCCGACCCGCCGATGCCGTCGTAACGGAGGCGGCCGTCCGGAGTGTACTGCTGCACGCCGCCGACCGTCAGGGGCTGGGCCCGGAAATCGCGGAACGACAGGCCGTCGTTGGCCCGGGTGTAGACCGCGTCCAGGCTGATCCGCCAGTCGTCGAGGAAGTCCGAGACCAGTTGCGGGGTGAAGCCCGAGGCCCAGCCCAGCGGCGCCTCGACCGTCGTCGTCAGGAAGAATTTCCAGTCCGACGGCATCTCGAAGGTCGGGATCAGGGCGTTGGTTTCCGCGAACGGCGACACCGTCACCCCGCCCAGCAGGGCCTGGACCGAGGCCGGGATGTCGTAGCCGAAGCGCGGGTCGTTGACGTCGATGTTGAGGGCGTCGGAGCCGATGGCCTGGGTGAAGCCGGGGGCGCCGGTGGTCTCCCGGAAGGTGCCGTCGGCATTGCGCTGGATGGCGACGCTGGAGGTGATGATGCCGGTGTTCGAGAAGCTGTTGGAGATGAACACGTCGGGCAGGCCGCCCGAGAACAGGCCGACGCCGCCCCGGACGTTGAGCCAGTCGTTGGCCTGCCAGTTGAACGAGACCCGCGGCATCAGAACGCCGAGGCCGTCATAGGTGGTCTGGTTCGAGAAGCCCTGGCGCGCCTCGAAATTGGGGTTGTAGGCCGGCTTGTCGTCGCTGGTGTAGAAGTCGTAGCGGGCGCCGGCGGTCAGCGTCAGGTTGGGGAACAGCTGCAGCGTGTCCTGGCCGAACAGCGAGTGCAGGGCGTAGCTGAAGTCGGCCGCGCCGTCGATGGTGTTGCCGCTGACGGCGTTGTTGTAGAACAGCCGGTTGGCGCGACCGGCGGAGAAATCGGCCACCGAGTCGAAATAGTAGACGCCGTCGCTGAACGGTACGAAGATATTGAAAATCTCGACGAACTGGCCCTGATAGCCGAACTTGAACAGGTTATCGCCCAGGGAATACTCGCCCTTGGCATGGACCTGCATGTTTTCGGTCGTCAGATAGTTGGCGTGACGGAACTGGTCCGGGCCGAAGCGGACCACCGAATTCGGGCCGCAGCCGGTCAGGGTGTCGCCGCCGGAGTTGATGCTCGTGGGGGCCGAACAGACGGTGATGTCGGCGAACTCCTGGCCCGACGGCGGATTCTGCAGGCGCTCGTAGTCGCGGAAGGTGACGCGCAGTTGGGTCGAGAAGGCGTCCGACCACCGCGAGTTCAACTCACCGGCATAGGCGTCGTCGGTCTCGCCGGTCAGATACCATTGCGAATCCAGGCCGGCCGAACCGGGGTGCAGGTTGGTGCGCTGGATGAGTTCGGACAGGGCGTGGCGGTAGGTCAGCGCCAGACGGTGGTTGTCGTTGATGTTCCAGTCGACCTTGGCCGAATATTTCTCGTCGAGGATCGGCTTGTTGCGGGCGATGACGCCAGGGTCGAACTCGGTCGCGTAGTTGGTGTTGAAGATGTTGACGATATTGTCGATCGCCGCCTGGTCCAGGCCGCGAATGCTGTTGGCGAAGCCCGCCCCGGTCGGGCCGGTGCTCGTCGTGTCGGCCGATTCATAGAGTTCGTAGGACAGGGCGAAGAACAGCCGGTCGCGCCAGATCGGGCCCGAGAAGAAGGCGCCGTAGTTGGTCTGGGTGATGGCCGAGGGCAGATCCACGCCGCGGATCGAATCACCGACCATGCCGTCGTTCAGGTAGTTGACGAACAGCGAGCCCGAGAAATCATTGTCGCCCGAGCGCAGCACGACGTCGAGGGCGCCGCCCAGGAAGTCGCCGTTCTCGACGTCGACCGGCACGGCATTGACGCTGAACTGCTCGATGGCGTCCAGCGAGATCGGGCCGCGGCGGGTCGGGGTGCCGCCGGTGTTCAGGCCGAAATCGTCCTGGGCCTGGGCGCCGTCGATGGTGATGCGGTTGGTGCGCGGGTTGGAGCCGGCGATGGAGATGCCGCCGTCGCCGCGGGTGTTCTGCGACACCAGGACGTTGCGGCGGGCCAGATCGCGGATGTCGCGGTTGACCGAGACGACGCTGTCCACCCCGTCGCGGTCCAGGACCGAGGAGACGCCGCTATTGTTCGCGGTCACGTCGCGCGCGCCGACCACGACGACGTCGTCCACCGTGTCGGCGGCGCTTTCCAGGTCGATGGTCAGGCGGGTGGTCTCGGCGACGGTCAGGAAGACGTTGTCAATGGTCTCGCTGGCGAACCCGTCCGCCTGGACGGTGATCAGATAGGGGCCGCCGACGCGCAGGCCGCGCGCGTCGAAGGCGCCGGAGTTGTCCGACACGGTCGTCAGCCGGGTGCCTGAAGGCTGGTGGACCAGGGTGACCGCCGCGCCGCGGATCGGGGCGCCATCGGCGGTGACCAGCTGGCCGCGCACCGCCGAGGTGGTCTCCTGGGCGTAGACGGCGCTCGCCGCCAGCATCGATGTAGCCAGGGCGGTCGTCGCCCAGAACGCGCGTTTGCGGTTCGTCATTGTCATCTATCCCCGATGAAAGAAGGGCGCGAACGCCCGCCGACCGGCCTCGGCCGGCTGAAAGCCCGCCCCCTCTAGGCGCGCGGTCGGAAAATGAGGCGACACTGTTGTGACGGTGACATGACAGCCCGCGAGGGTGTCGTCGGAGACACACAGCCCCGGTTGTTGTTGGCGGGCCGGAGGCGGGGGGCGGCCAGCGCAAAATCGCCGGCCCCGCGGGGGGCCGGCGGCTCTGTCGTCGTCGGCGTCCCGTCCCGGCCCGGAGGCCGGAACGGTCGGTCTCAACTCTTTAGAAGTTGATGCCGATGGTGGCGCGGCGGTTGAGCGGCTCGCGAACGCCGTCGGCGGTCGGACGGGCCAGCTGGGTCTCGCCCTTGCCGTCGAGCGAGATCACCCCGCCGTTGACGCCCTGGGCGACCAGGGCGTCCGCGACGGTGCGGGCGCGGCGGTTGGACAGGCCGACGTTGTAGGCGGCCGAACCGGAGGTGTCGGCGTGGCCGACCACGAGGATCCGGGTCGGACGGCCCGACCTGGCGTAGTTGGCCGCCTGGGTGACCACCGACTGGGCCTCGGCGGTCAGGTCCGAGCGATCCCAGTCGAAATAGACCACGAACTCACGCGCGACCGGGGCCGGCGGAGGCGGCGGCGGCGGCGGGGGAGGCGGCGGCGGGGGAGGCGGCGGCGGCGGCGGCGGCGGCACATAGGCCGGCTCCGCGGCGCCGAACGCATAGCGCAGGCCCAGGCTGATCGAGTGATCGGTGTAGCGGCCCTCGACCTTGCCGAAGTCGCCGGCCGGGGCCGAGGCGAAGGTGTCGTACGCGAAATTCGACACCAGATAGCGGTAGGTCAGGTCCAGCAGGGCCCGGTCGCTGAGCGCCCAGGCCAGGCCGGCGATGGCCTGCGCCGCCAGCTTGCCCGAGCTGTCGTCGGCGCCGACCGCGATCGTGCGGTCGGCCGCCAGGGTGCCGAGGTATTCGGTGTCGACCCGGTTGATGCCGGCCCCGAGGCCGATGAACGGACGCAGCGTCGAGTCCGCCGAGCCGAAATCATAGAGGACGTTCATCATCAGCGAGGAGGCGGTCAGATCGCCGTCCGGGCCCTCGCACGGACCGGCCGCCGTGCTGCAGACCGCCGCCGCGCCCGACGTCGACCGGTTGATCGCCTCGATCTCGCCCGGACGGTAGCCGCCCTCGAGCTCGACGCGCCAGTTCGGCGTGAACCGGTAGCCGAGGCGGGCGAAGCCGGCCCAGTCGTGATCGACCTCGATGTCGAAACCATTGGCGGTCTCGGCGTCGGCCGAATGGTAGCCGGCGTCGAGACCGCCGTACCAACCGTTCGGATCGGCGGACGCAGCGCCGGCTGCGAACAGCCCCGCCATCGCAACGCCGGCTAATAGTTTCACCTTCATGATATCCCTCACACTCAAGGTTGCCCGAATGCCCACGCTTACACGGGGCGCTCCGGACCCGAACGGCAATGTACGGTTCCGGTTCCTTGTTTTCGCTTGGAATGCGGCCACTGTGGCGCCGTTTCAACACATTCGTCCGGGGCTGCCCCGGGGCGGAAGCCCTGCTAGGACGTCCGGGACCTTCAGGGAGAAGAGGCATGGCGATGAGATTCGACGGGCGGGTGGCGATCGTGACCGGGGCCGGCGGCGGCCTCGGCCGGCAGCATGCCCTGGCCCTGGCCCGGCGCGGAGCCAGGGTGGTGGTCAACGACCTGGGCGGCGCCCGCGACGGATCGGGCGGCTCGGCCACCGCCGCGGAGGCCGTGGTGGCCGAGATCGAGGCCGCCGGCGGCGAGGCCATGGCCAACCCCGCCTCGGTCACGGACCCCGCCGCCGTCCAGGCCATGGTCGACGCGGCCATGGCCCGATGGGGCCGGATCGACATCCTCGTCAACAACGCCGGCGTGCTGCGCGACAAGACCTTCGCCAAGATGGACCTGGAGGACTTCCGCTTCGTCGTCGACGTCCACCTGATGGGCGCGGTCAACTGCACCAAGGCGGTCTGGGATCCTATGCGCGAGGCCAACTACGGCCGCATCGTCATGACCACTTCCTCGTCGGGCCTGTACGGCAATTTCGGCCAGTCCAACTACGGGGCCGCCAAGATGGCCCTGGTCGGCCTGATGCAGACCCTGTCGATCGAGGGGGCGAAGCACGACATCCGCGTCAACTGCCTGGCGCCCACCGCCCACACGCGAATGACCGAGGACCTCGGCGCGCGCCTGCCGCTCGAGCTGCTGGGACCGGAGATGGTCACCCCCGGCCTGCTCCATCTGGTCAGCGACGATGCGCCGAGCCGCTGCATCCTCGCCGCCGGGGCCGGCGGGTTCGAGCGCGCCTACGTCACCCTCACCCGGGGCGTCTGGATCGCCGGGGAGGACGCGCCCGAGCAGGTGGCGGCCCGGTTCGACGAGATCTCGGACCGCACCGGCGAGATCGTGCCGGAGATGGGCGCGGCCCAGGGTTTCACGGAATTGACCAAGGCCCGGGCGGCGCACGGACGCTGACGCCTTGCGTTGACGTGGCGGCAGGCGGCTAAGGCTGCCTTCGAACTGATGGAGACCTGCCATGCGTGAAGCCGTGATCGTCGCCACCGCCCGGACCCCGATCGGGCGGGCCTACCGGGGGGCGTTCAACGACACCCAGGCCCAGCAGCTGGGCGCCCACGCCATCCGCCACGCCGTGGCCCGTTCCGGGATCGACCCGGCCGAGGTCGAGGACGTGGTCATGGGTGCGGCCCTGCAGCAGGGCTCGACCGGGACCAACATCGGCCGCCAGGCGGCGCTGGCGGCGGGACTCCCGGTCACCACGGCGGGCATGAGCCTCGACCGCCAGTGCGCCTCCGGGCTGATGGCCATCGCCACGGCGGCGAAACAGGTGGTGCACGACGGCCAGGTCGTGACCGTCGGCGGCGGCCTCGAGTCGATCTCGCTGGTGCAGAACCAGAACATGAACCTGCACCGACTGCGCGATCCGGACCTGCTGAAGCTGCAGCCGCATATCTATATGTCGATGCTGGAGACCGCCGAGGTCGTCGCGGCCCGCTACGGCATCGGCCGCGAGGCCCAGGACGAATACGCCCTGCAATCGCAGCAGCGCACCGCCGCCGCCCAGGCCGAGGGCCGGCTTGACGCCGAGATCGTGCCCATGACCACCACCATGCAGGTGATGGACAAGGCCACCGGCCAGACCTTGGCGAAAGAGGTCACCCTGTCGAAGGACGAGGGCAACCGCGCCGACACCACGCTGGAGGGCCTGTCATCGCTGAAGCCCGTGTTCGGGGGCGGGGAGGAGATCAAGGAAGGCCGTTTCATCACCGCCGGCAACGCCAGCCAGCTGTCGGACGGGGCCTCGGCCTCGGTGATCATGGAGGCGAAGGAGGCCGAACGCCGCGGCCTGCAGCCGCTGGGGGCCTTCCGCGGCATGGCGGTGGCGGGCTGCGAACCGGACGAGATGGGCATCGGCCCGGTCTTCGCGGTGCCCCGCCTGCTGGAGCGTCACGGGCTGGGCGTCGACGACATCGGCATCTGGGAGCTCAACGAGGCCTTCGCCGTGCAGGTGATCTACTGCCGCGACCGGCTCGGCATTCCCGGCGACCGGCTCAACGTCTCGGGCGGGGCCATCTCGATCGGCCATCCCTACGGCATGTCGGGCGCCCGGATGACCGGCCACGTCCTGATCGAGGGCAAACGCCGCGGGGCCCGCTATGGCGTCGTGACCATGTGCGTCGGCGGCGGCATGGGGGCCGCCGGGCTGATCGAAATCTACTGAGGGTCCGGACGGGGCGGGGCCGTCAGGCGGCGGCGACGGCGTCCGCGCCGCCGTCGGCCGGCTTCTCCACCGCCCGCAGCGAGGCCACGAAGTCGTTGCGCCAGACGCCGACGTCGGTGTCGCGCACCACCTGCATCAGATGGTCCCACTTCCGCTTGCGTTCGGCCAGCGGCATGGTCAGGGCCCGCTTGATGGCGTCCGACAGCTCCTCGCGGCTGAACGGGTTGACCAGCAGGGCCTCGCCCATCTGCTCGGCCGCCCCGGCGAAGCGCGACAGCACCAGCACGCCGGGGTCGTCGGGATTCTGGGCCGCCACATATTCCTTGGCGACCAGGTTCATGCCGTCGCGCAGCGGCGTCACCAGCCCCACCCGGGCGGCGCGATAGATGCCGGCCAGCTGGTCCCGGCGGTAGGTGCGGTTCAGGTAGCGGATCGGCTGCCAGTCCATGTCGGCGAACTCGCCGTTGATCCGCCCGGCCAGGGCGTCGAGCCGGGCCCGGATGTCCTGGTAGGTGTCGACGTCGTCGCGGCTGATCGGCGTGACCTGCAGCAGGAAGACCTCGCCGCGCATGTCCGGATTGTCGCGGAGGAACTGTTCATAGCCCAGCAGCCGCTCCTCCAGACCCTTGGAATAGTCCAGCCGGTCGACCCCCACCATCATCGAGCGGAAGGCCGAGGATGCGGCCATGCGGTCGTAGGTGCGGGCGCCGAAGGTCGAGTTGCGCGCGGCCAGGAAGGCCTCGACATCGATGCCGATCGGGAAGACCCCGGCCTGGACGGTCTTGCCGAAGGCGGCCAGGGCGTCATTGGGCAGCAGCCGGCCGTGGACGCTCGGCTCCGAGGCCACATAGTCCCGGAACAGGTCCAGCCATTCCCGGGTCTGGAAGCCGATCAGGTCGTAGTCGAACATCGACTCCACCAGCCGCCGGTGGTGGGGCAGGGTGACCAGCAGCTGCCGCGCCGGCCAGGGCGTGTGCAGGAAGAAGCCGATGCGGTTGCGGACGCCCAGCCGGCGCAGGTCGCGGGCCAGCGGGATCATGTGGTAGTCGTGGATCCAGATCAGGTCGTCGGGCTTCAGCAGCGGGGCCAGCACCTCGGCGAAGCGGGCGTTGGTGCGCTCATAGCCCTCGCCGTAGGACCGTTCGTAGGCGGTCAGGTCGACCCGGTGGTGGAACAGCGGCCACAGCGTCTTGTTGGCGTAGCCGTTGTAGTATTCCTCGACGTCCTGCGCCTCCAGATCGACGAGGGCGACGGTGACGCCGGCCCGGTCCTCGATCTCGGCCTCCGGGACGAAGGTCTCGACCGTTTCGCCGGACCAGCCGAACCACAGGCCGTCATATTTGCGCAGGGCCGCCGACAGGGCCATGGCCAGGCCTCCGGCCGAGCCGGCGGCCGGGTCCCGCGGCGCCGAGACGCGATTGGAAACGACGATCAGCCGGCTCATGGGCAGCTAACGCCAGTGCGCCCTCCGCGATCCTCCCCCACAGGGGGAGGGGGACCGCCCGAAGGGTGGTGGAGGGGGCGTGGCAGATGCGCCGAAGTTTGGGACCGCCCCCTCCGCCGCTTCGCGGTCCCCCTCCCCCACAGGGGGAGGAATGATGTGCGACCCCTCATCGCGCGTCGGTCCACGAGCGGCTCAGCAGCACCGCGCAATTGATCATGCCGACCAGCGAATAGGTCTGCGGATAGTTGCCCCATAGTTCATTGTCTCCCAGCGATATGTCCTCCGACAGCAGGCCCGCGTGGGTCCGCCGGTTCAGCATCTCCTCGAAGATTTCCCGCGCCTCCTCCGTGCGGCCGTTCAGGTGCAGGGCCTCGATGAACCAGAAGGTGCAGAAGTTGAACGCCGTCTCCGGCTCGCCGAAATCGTCCGCCTCGACGTAGCGGAACAGGTAGGGGCCCTTCTTCAGGTCCCGCTCGATGGCCTCGAAGGTCTTGACCTGCCGCGGATCGAGCGGATCGAGAAAGCCGAGGTCGGTGAGCTGCAGCAGCGAGGCGTCCAGCTCGCGATTGCCGAAACTGGCCGCGAACCGCCCCTCGTCGGGCAGGAAGGCCTCGGTCTCGATGCGGCGGCGGACGATCTGCGCGCGATCCCGCCACACCTCGCCCCGCGAGTGCAGGCCCAGGTGGTCCGCGGCCTTGGCCAGGCGGTCGCAGGCCGCCCAGCACATCACCGACGAATAGGTGTGGACCCGGGCGATGGTGCGGAACTCCCACAGGCCGGCGTCGACCTGGTCGTGCATGGCGAAGGCGCGCTCGCCGACCTTCTCCAGCGCATAGAAGTCGTCGATCGTGCCGGGCCGCAGCAGCCGCTGGTCGTAAAAGGCCTGGACCAGCGGCAGCACGATCTGGCCGTAGACGTCGTGCTGCAGGTGCTGGTGGGCCTGGTTGCCGACGCGCACCGGCTTCATGCCGCGATAGCCCTCGACGGTCTCGATGATCCGCTCGCCGATGCCCGGCTCCAGCCCGACGCCATAGACCGGCTGCACGTGGCCGCCGGCGGAATCGTCGACCAGGTTGCGCAGGTAGCCCAGATAGTTCTCGAGGATGTCGACGGCGCCGAGCCGGTTCAGCGCCCGCACCACATAGTAGGCGTCGCGGATCCAGCAGTAGCGGTAGTCCCAGTTGCGGCCGCTCTCCGGGAACTCCGGCACCGAGGTGGTCAGGGCCGCCACGATCGCCCCGGTCTCCTCATAGGCGCACAGCTTCAGGGTGATGGCGGCGCGGATCACCGCCTCCTGCCAGTCCAGCGGCAGGTAGAGGGTCCGCACCCAGTCCTGCCAATAGGCCACGGTGCGGTCCAGCGCGGCGGCGACGCCCGGGCCGACGTCCTGGTCGTAACCCTCGTCGGGGCCGAAGAAGAAGGCGTGCGGACGCTCCAGCCGGAACACCCGCTCGTTGAGGACGTGCGACACCGGGCAGTCGGTGGTCAGCCGGAAGGTCACGTCGGTGCAAAGGTAGCGGATGTGGTTCGAGCCGCTGGTCCGCTCGGCGGGCCGCGCGCCCCAGTCGGCCGAGGGGCGCAGCCGCACCCGGATGCGCGGCGCCCCGTCCAGCGGCCGCACCACGCGGGCGAAGGCCAGCGGCCGGTAGGTGCGGCTGTGCTTCGGATGGCGCGGGGCGAAGTCGAGGATTTCGACCGCGGCCCCATCCTCCGCCGTCAGCACCGTGCGCAGCACCGGGGTGTTGCGGATGTAGGTCTGGCTGACGTGCTTGAGCCCGACCAGTTCGATGTCCCAGAAGCCGTGCTCCGGGTCGGTCCCGTCCATCAGGGCCGAAAACACCGGGTCGCCGTCCACCCTCGGGGCGCAGGCCCACACGTAGCGGCCGTCGCGGTCGATCAGGGCGCTGATCGAGCAATTGCCGATCGGGGCGAGATCCAGGTTCGGGGTCATGCGCCATCCTCCACGGCGTTCAGCCAGGCCAGCACCGCCGCGACATCGGCCAGTCCGTAGCGGGCGGCGGTCTCGCGGGGCGGCCCGACCAGCACGCCGAAGCCTCCGAGCGCCCCGGCGGCGCGGAAGCCGTCCTCGTCCGTCAGGTCGTCGCCCAGCATGACCGGAACGGCTCCGGCGAACGGAGGCTCCTGCATGAAGGCCGTCAGCGCCGTTCCCTTGCTGGCCCCGGGCGTCTTCAGCTCGACCACCAGGTTGCCCGCCTGCAGGGTCAGGCCGGTCCGCTCGGCCAGCTCCCTGGCCAGCGCCATCGCCGCCCCGGCCTCCGTCGGCGCCCCGCGGTAGTGCAGGCCGGCCGACACCGCCTTGTCCTCGACGATGATCCCCGGCCGCGTGCGGGCGAAGGCCTCGAAGGCGACGACCACCTCCCGCACCGCCGGCGCCGCCTCGGCGCGGTGCAGCGAACCGTCGGCGCGGCGGCGTTCCAGCCCATGCACGCCCGAGGCCGAGGCGGCGCTGGCCTCGGCGATGCGGTCGATCTCGGCGATGGTCCGGCCGCTGATGATGGCCACCCGGCCGTGCAGCCGCTCGGTCGCCGCCCGCAGGGCCGCGGTCCGCTCGGGATGCGGCACGACGGCGTCGGGGGTGGCGGCCAGCGGGGCCAGCACGCCGTCCATGTCGAGGAACAGGGCCGGACGGGTCAGGCGGGTCGGCGGGGGCGGCAGATGCGGGGCGGCTTCGACCGGCGCGGCCGCGCCGTCGGTGATCAGATTGGTGGTCCGCATGGCTCCTTCTAACGCAATCCTGCGGCAAAGGTTGACCCGGGCGACGCTTTTTCTCGCGTCGCAGCATTCTCCGGGCGCCGGCCGGAGATTGTCTATCCGCGTCCGATGCGCCACATCGGCCGCATGAGCGACCCCGCAAGACCCGTCCTGTCCGCCGACCCGGCCGCGATCACGGCCCGCGCCCGTCAGGTCATCCGGCTGAACATCGAGGCGCTTCAGGCGCTCGAGGCCGGCCTCGACGACAGCCTCGCCCGGGCCTGCGGGATCATCCTGTCCCGGCCGGGCTATCTGGTCGTCACCGGCATGGGCAAGTCGGGCCACATCGGCGGCAAGATCGCCGCCACCCTCGCCTCGACCGGGACCAACGCCTTCTTCGTCCACCCGGCCGAGATGAGCCACGGCGACCTCGGCATGCTGCGCAGGGACGTCACCCTGCTGGCCATCTCCAACTCCGGCGAGAGCCGCGAGCTGCGCGATCCGCTGATCTTCTGCCAGCGCGAGGGCATTCCGGTCATCGGCATGACCCAGTGGCCGAACAGCTTCCTCGGCCGCTCGTCGGCCGTCTGCCTGACCCTGCCGCAGGTCGCCGAGGCCTGCCCCAACGGCCTGGCCCCGACGACCTCGACGCTGATGACGCTGGCGCTCGGCGACGCCCTGGCCATGGTGCTGATGGACCGCCGCGGCTTCACCGCCGAGGATTTCGGCCTCCACCATCCCGGCGGCAAGCTGGGCATGAGCCTGCAGAGCGTCCGCGACTGGATGGGCGACCGCCCGCCGGCTCCGGCCACCGTGCCCCTGAGCGCGACCTTCGCCGAGGTGGTCTCGGCCATCACCGAGGGCCGCAAGGGCGCGGTCGCCGTGCTCAACGCGGACGGGACCCTGGCGGGGATCGTCACCGACGGCGACGTGCGCCGGGCCTTCTCGCGCGGCGACCTGGCCGGGCTGAGCGCCGCCGATGTGATGAGCCCGCGGCCCAAGGTCGTCGGCCCCGACGCCCGCATGAGCGACGCCATCGACCTGATGACCCAGAACAAGATCGCCACCCTGCTGGTGGTCGAGGACGACCGCCCGGTGGCCATCGTCCACATCGCCGAGCTGATGCAGGCGGGCTACGTCAGCTAGGGTGTGGGGCGTGGGGTGTGGGGTGTGGGGTGTAGCGAGTAGGGACTGAGTGCAGCCGGAGCGGTCGGGGCCCTCCCTACGCCCTACGCCCTACGCCCCACACCCCACACCCCATCTTCAGTACGCCGTCCGTCCGTCGATATTGCCCGGCGGGGCGTAGCGGCAGGCCAGCACCGAGCGGTCCCCGCGGCTCTCGACCGCGCAACCGACGTGGGTCGTGTCGCGCCAGACCAGCTGGGTGTAGTGGCTGACGTCGCTCCAGTTGCCGGTCCGGCTGACGTTGGGGAAGACGCCGTGGCGGTAGTCGGCCTTTTCGGCGATCCACTCGCCGACCATGGCCTCGGGCGTCCAGACGCGGCCGCCCCAGCCGGTCCACAGGTTCTCGCCATGCCCGTGCGGGGCGGGGTCGTGGGCGAAACGGTCGATGGCGATCAGCTGGCGCGCCCAGGCGCGCGCCTCCGCCTCCAGGGCGTCGGCCCAGCGCAGCGGGGGTGCGCCGACCCGGCCCCGCTCGGCGTTGTGGGCGTCCAGCAGTCGCCGCTCGACCTCGCTGGACGGTGCGGTCGCGCGCGGCGGCGCGATCGGCTGGACCGTCCGCGGCTCCTGTGACGGCGGGACCACCAGCAATCTCGGGTCGGCGCAGGCCCCCGTCGCCGACAGGATCAGGACGGCGGCAGCGCCTGCGGATCGCCTCCGGACCATCGGCCGCCTCAGCGCCGGCCCGCCCCTTCGCCGAGCGGCCCCTCGGCCCCGGCGCTCTCCACGTCGTCGCCCTCCATCGTCCGCGTCGCGGCGGGCTTGCCGGCCTGGAACTCCTCCATGGCGGTGCGCTTGCGGGCGCGCATGTCGTCGGCGAGCCCGTCCATGTCGAGGCCGGCCTCGCGGGCCTGGGCGAACATCCCCTCCGACCGCTTCTCCTCCTCCTCGACGTGGTGCTCGATCATCTCGGACAGCACCTTGACCTTGGCGTCGTAGAAATCCTCTTCCGGCCCGCCCGCCTCGATCTCGTTGATCAGCTGCTTGGCGGCGTCGTGCTCGACATAGGCCTCGTCCAGCAGGTCATCCTCGATCTTGCCGCGGCAGGCCGGATAGAAGATCTCCTCCTCGATGACGGTGTGGACCTTCAGCTCGAGGCAGGCCTGTGCGGCCAGCTGCTGCTTCTTCGCCTTCGAGGTCGCCTTCTCGAACTGCTCGAAAATCTCCTCCACCTTGCGGTGGTCGGCCTTCAGCATCGCGATCGCATCCATCTCTTCGTAGGTCCGGGCCATGTCTCGTCCTCTCTGGAATTGGCGGGGTCTGGCCGCTTAAGCCGCGGACGGCGCGGGCGTTCCCGAAACCGGGCCAGGTGAGAGTCGTTCTCGCGACCAGCCGCGCCGGTTCGGGCAAGTTGCTTGACGTTGACGTAAACGTAGGGTTTCTGGCGAGCGCGTTTCGAAACCGTACCCTCCCGCGAAGCTCAAGGAGACCTTGATGGCCGACGCCTATATCTATGACGCGGTCCGCACCCCGCGCGGCAAGGGCAAGAAGGACGGCTCCCTGCACGAGATCACCGGTCTCAGCCTGGCGACCCAGGTGCTGGAGGCCCTGCGCGACCGCAACGATCTCGACACCTCGAAGGTCGACGACGTCATCCTCGGCTGCGTCACCCCGGTGGGCGAACTCGGCGCCGACATCGCCCGCACCGCCGTGCTGTCGGCCGGCTGGGCCCAGACCACCGCCGGCGTCCAGGTCAACCGCTTCTGCGCCTCGGGCCTGGAGGCGGTGAACATGGCCGCGGCCAAGGTCAAGGCCGGCGAGGCCGACTTCGCCGTCGGCGGCGGCGTCGAGGTGATGAGCCGGGTGCCGATGGGTTCGGACGGCGGGGCCTGGCCGGTCGATCCGTCCTCGGCCTTCCCGACCTATTTCGTGCCCCAGGGCGTCTCGGCCGACATGATCGCCACCAAATACGGCTTCAGCCGCGACGACGTCGACGCCTACTCCGTCGAGAGCCACAAACGCTCCGCCCGCAGCTGGGCCGAGGGCCGGTTCTCGAAATCGGTGGTGCCGGTCAGGAACCAGCTCGGCCTGGTCCAGCTCGACCGCGACGAGACCATTCGTCCGAACACGGACATGCAGACCCTGGGCGCCCTCAACCCCTCCTTCGCCATGATGGGCGAGCTTGCTTTCGACTCTGTGATCAACCAGCGCTACCCCGAGGTCGAGCGGGTCGTCCACGTCCATACTCCGGGCAACAGCTCGGGCATCGTCGACGGCTCGGCCGGCGTGCTGATCGGCTCGCTGGAGGCCGGCCAGGCGCTGGGCCTCAAGCCCCGGGCCCGCATCGTCGGGGCCGCCTCGATCGGCTCCGAGCCGTCGATCATGCTGACCGGGCCCGAGTTCGTGACGCAGAAGCTGCTCGGCAAGCTGGGCATGACGACGACCGACATCGACCTGTGGGAGCTCAACGAGGCCTTCGCGGCCGTGGTGCTGCGCTACATGCAGGCGCTCGACATTCCCCACGACAAGATCAACGTCTGTGGCGGCGCCATCGCCATGGGCCATCCGCTGGGCGCGACCGGGGCCATGATCACCGGCGTCGCCCTCGACGAGCTCGAGCGCTCCGGCCAGTCCACCGCCCTGATCACCCTGTGCATCGGCGGCGGCATGGGCACCGCCACCGTCATCGAACGCGTCTGACCGGGAGCTCGACAGCCATGGAAAACTTCAAGATCGACGTCGACGCCGACGGCATCGCCCTGATCACCTTTGACGTCCCCGGACGGTCGATGAACACCCTGACCTCGGGTGTCATGGCCGAGATCCCGCAGTGGGTCGAACGGGTGAAGACCGACGACGCCATCAAGGGCGCGGTCCTGACCTCGGGCAAGGCCAGCGGCTTCTGCGCCGGGGCCGACCTCGGCGACATGGCCGGCGGCATGCTGGGCGGGACCGACCTGCAGGCTGCGTACGACGCCGGCTGGCGGCTCAACGGGGCCCTGCGCGCGCTGGAGACCTGCGGCAAGCCGGTCGCCGCGGCGATCAACGGCCTGGCCCTCGGCGGCGGGCTGGAGCTGACCCTGGCCTGCCACTACCGCGTCGTCGGCGACGATCCGAAGATCCAGCTGGGCCTGCCCGAGATCAAGGTCGGCCTGTTTCCCGGCGGCGGCGGCACCCAGCGGCTGACGCGGCTGATCGGGGTGCAGGCGGCGATGATGGCGATGAGCGAGGGCAAGTCCTTCCGTCCCAACGACGCCAAGGGGGCGGGCTTCGTGCATGAGGTCGTGCCGGTCGGGTCCGAGGTCGAGGCTGCGAAAGCCTGGATCAAGGGCGGGGGCAAGGCCGTGCAGCCTTGGGACGACAAGTCCTTCAAACTGCCCGGCGGCGGCCCCTACCACCCGGCCGGCATCCAGAATTTCCTCGTCGGCAACGCCATGCTGCGCAAGCAGTCGTACGGCAACTACCCCGCCGTGCTGAACCTGATGAAGGCCGTCTACGAAGGCGTCCAGGCGCCGATGGACGCGGCCCTGCGCATCGAGACCCGCTATTTCATCAGGACCCTGATGACCCCGCAGGCCCAGGCCATGATCCGCTCGCTGTTCCTCAGCAAGCAGGAACTCGACAAGGGCGCGGTCCGCCCGGCCGGTCAGCCCAAATCCGATCCGAAGAAGGTCACGGTCCTGGGCGCCGGCATGATGGGCGCGGGCATCGCCTATGTGCAGGCCCTGGCCGGCATCGAGACCATCCTGATCGACCGCGACCAGGACAGCGCCGACAAGGGCAAGGCCCATGTCGAGGAACTGCTGAAGAAGCGTCTGTCGCGCGGCCAGCTGACCCAGGACAGGTTCGACGCCCTGCTCGCCTCCGTCACCGCCACCACCGACTATGACCTGATCAAGGGCTCGGACCTGGTCATTGAGGCGGTGTTCGAGAACCGCGAGATCAAGGCCGAGGTGACCCGGCGGGCCGAGGCCCGGCTCGAGCCCGGGGCGGTGTTCGGCTCCAACACCTCGACCCTGCCGATCACCGGCCTGGCCGAGGCCAGCGTGCGGCCCGAGGACTTCATCGGCATCCACTTCTTCTCGCCGGTCGACAAGATGATGCTGGTCGAGATCATCACGGGCGAGAAGACCGGCGAGGCGGCCACCGCCCGGGCGCTGGACTATGTGATGAAGATCAGGAAGACCCCGATCGTCGTCAACGACAGCCGCGGCTTCTACACCTCGCGCTGTTTCGCCACCTATGTCGCCGAGGGTCTGGCCATGCTGGAGGAGGGCTATGCCCCCGCCCTGATCGACAACATCGGCCGCATGACCGGCATGCCGCGCGGGCCGCTGGAGATGCACGACGACGTGGCCCTGGACCTGTCGGTCAAGATCGCCAAACAGACCGCCGCCGACCTCGGCGACAAGTATGAACCCCTGCCCGGCTCGCACATCGTCCAGACCATGGTCGAGGAGCTCGGCCGCTACGGCCGCAAGAACGGCAAGGGCTTCTACGACTACGAAACGAAGCCGAAAAAACTGTGGTCCGGCCTTGCCGACCTGGCCCCGGTCAAGATCAACGACTCGACACCCGAGATGGTCGAGGACCAGAAGCGCCGCCTGCTCTACCGTCAGGCCGTCGAGGTGGCCCGCTGCTGGGAGGAGGGCGTCATCGACGACCCGCGCGAGGCCGACGTCGGCGCCATCCTGGCCTGGGGTTTCGCGCCCTGGACCGGCGGGCCGATCACCCTGATCGACCAGACCGGGCTCAAGGCCTTCGTCGAACAGGCGGACGCCTACGCCGCCCGCTACGGCGACCGCTTCTCGCCGCCCCAGCTGCTCCGCGACATGGCCGCCAAGGGTGACACCTTCTACGGCCGGTTCTCCAATCGTAAGGCCCAATGAAACAATGGCAATTCCGGCGCGTTAAGTCGAGCTTCAGAGATCGTGCCCCTAATGGGGAGTCGAACGCACCGGCATACTGGTAAAATGTCTTCCGACTATTCATTGACCGAACGCATGGCGTTCATCCGGTTGGAAGCGGCCGACTGCGAAAGACTGCGCGCGCTCAAACCGATCGTCGAGGGCCGGCTCCCCGCCGCGCTCGACGACCTCTATGGGCAGATTCAGGCCTGTGACGCCACCCGGGCCTTCTTCCGGGAGCCACGCCTCCTGGCCAAGGCGCGCCAGGGTCAGAGCGCCCACTGGGGCGTGCTCGCCGCCGCGGATTTCGGCGACGACTATGTGGCCGGCGTCCGGGCCACCGGCGAGGCCCACGCCCGCATCGGACTCGAGCCCCGGTGGTATGTCGGCGGCTACGCCCTGGTGGCCGCTGATCTCGTCCGCGCGGTGGTCGCCGAGAAATGGCCCGCCGGCGCGCCCCCGGACGCCAGCGGCGCCGACGACATGGGTTTGGACCTGGCCGCCCTGCTCAAGGCCGTCCTGCTCGACATCGACCTGGCCCTGTCGGTCTATATCGACGCGGCGCGGGCGGCCGAACGGACCAGCGCCGGGCGACTGAAGCTCGCCCTCGACGCCGCCCACGCAGGTGTGTTCGAGGTCAATTTCCGGGATCGGTCGTTCTGGTGCTCGCCCGAATTCGTCGACATCGTCGGGCGATCCGTACCCTTCGAGGAAGCCATCGGCGATGTCTGGCAGACGACCCATCCCGATGACATCCCACGCGTCCGCCGGCAGATTCGGGAATGGCTCGACCAGGACAGGTTCGATCCGTTCGAATTCCGCGTCGTGCTGCCGGACGGCGCGAGCCGCTGGATCCAGATCAACGGCGAGGTCCACCTCGACGACAAGGGGCAGGCCGAGAAACTGGTCGGGCTGGTGCTCGACATCGACGAGCGCAAACGCCAGGAAATCGCCCTGGTCGAGGCCGAGCGCGCCGCCCAGGCCGGAGCCGAGGCCAAGGCGCAGTTCCTGGCCAATATGAGCCACGAAATCCGCACGCCGATGAACGGCGTGCTCGGCGTGCTCCACCTGCTGGCCAAAGAGCCGCTTTCGGAGGACGGCCGCAAACTGCTCGCCGAGGCCTCGGCTTGCGGCCAGATGCTGTCGCAGCTGCTCAACGACGTGGTCGACTTCTCGAGGATCGACGCCGGCCGGCTGGAGCTGTCGCCGGAGCCGCTGGACCCGGCCGACGTCCTGCAATCCGTGGCCGGACTGCTGCGGCCCCAGGCCGAGGCGAAGGGGGTGACCCTGCAAGCCCGCATCGAGGGCGGCGGCGGCTCGATCCTGGCCGACCCGGTGCGCCTGAGGCAGGTGCTGTTCAACCTGGTCGGCAATGCGGTCAAGTTCACGACCGAGGGGCATGTCGAGGCGCGGTTGTTCATCGGCGACGAGGACGGCGGCGAGCGGCGCCTGCGCTTCGAGATCGAGGACACCGGCATCGGCATTCCCGAGGCGGTGCGGGAGTCGCTGTTCGAGCGGTTCCAGCAGGCCGACGGATCGACGGTGCGCCGGTTCGGCGGCTCGGGCCTGGGGCTCGCCATCACCCGGGACCTGGTGGAGATGATGGGCGGCGAGCTGGACTTCACCAGCCGGGACGGCCGGGGTTCGATCTTCTGGTTCGAGGTGTCGGCCCCGGTCGCCGCCGCCACGGCCCCGGAGGCGGTCGGGGACAGCGCCGGCTGTCTCGCCGGCCTGTCGATCCTGGTGGTCGAGGACAATCCCACCAACCGTCTGGTCGCCACCCGGATTCTGGAAGGCCTCGGGGCGGCGGTGGAGACGGCGGACGACGGCCTGCTGGGCCTCGAGGCGGTCCAGTCGCGGCCCTTCGACCTGGTCCTGATGGACGTGCAGATGCCCCGGATGGACGGGATCGAGGCCACGCGCCGCATCCGGGCCCTGGCCGGACCGGCGGGACGGACGCCGATCATCGGCCTGACCGCCAACGCCCTGTCGGATCAGCGACGGGACTATCTCGCCGCGGGCATGGACGGCGTGGCCAGCAAGCCGATATCGCCGGCGGCCCTGCTGGCCGAAATCGGCCGCGTGATGGACGGGGCCGAGGGATCGACCGCGGGTCCGGCCGAACGGGCGGGTTGACGTCGCCCGCCGGGGCCGAGCTCCGGCCGGGCGGATCGGGGTCCGCGGCGGGCGCCGCAAGCCGCAGGGCGGCCGGGATCACGACCTTCCTCATGCCCGGAGCTTGACGGACCGCCCAGGGTAAGGCGAGTCCGTCGTCCGCCAGTCCCGGGAACCGTCAGATGCGCCGCACCCTCCTTCTCGCCCTGCTGTTTTCGGGCCCGGCCGCCTCCGCCGCCGCCCAGGACCTGCTGATCCGCGGCGGCCCGGTCTACACCGGCGTCGACGCCGCCCCGACGGCGGAGGTGGTGCAGGTGCGCGGCGGCCGCATCGCCTGGGTCGGCGCCGCCGCCGGCGCGCCCGCCGCGGACGGCCTGGAGGTCATCGACCTCAAGGGCGCGGCCCTGTTCCCCGGTTTCACCGACGGCCACGCCCACCTCGACGGCGTCGGCTGGCGCGAGCTGACCCTGAACCTCGAGGGCGCCGCCTCCGCCGCCGAGGCCATGGCCCGCCTGACCGACTGGGCCGAGGCGCACCCGGAAGGGCCGATCATCGGTCGCGGCTGGATCGAGACGCGCTGGCCCGAGGCGCGTTTCCTGACCCGGCAGGACCTCGACGCCGCCGCGCCCGGGCGGGTGGTGCTGCTGGGCCGCGCCGACGGACACGCCGTGGTCGCCTCGAGCGCCGCCCTGGCCGCCGCCGGGATCGACGCCTCGACCGCCGCGCCCACCGGCGGCGAAATCCTCAAGGACGGCGACGGCCAGCCGACCGGCCTGCTCGTGGACGCGGCCGATCAGCTGGTCTCCGGCCTGACGCCGCGGGCGGACCCCGCCGCCCTGCGCGAGGCCTATCGCGCCGGCTTCCGCGTCGAGGCCGAATACGGCTGGACCGGCGTCCACTTCATGAGCGCGCCGTGGCGGGACATCCCCCTGCTCGAGGCCATGGCCGGAGCCGGCGAGGCGCCGATCCGCGTCTATAACAGCGTCACCCCCGACGGCGCGGCCGAGCTGATCGCCGGCGGCCCGCGCAGCGTCGCCGACGGCCGGATCATCACCCGGGCGATCAAATACTACGCCGACGGCGCCCTCGGCTCGCGCGGCGCGGCCCTGTTCGAGCCCTATGCCGACCGGCCGTCCGCCACCGGCCTGATGCAGATCGGCGAAGCGGAGATCGCGCCCCTGTACGAGGCGGCCTTGCGCGGCGGCATCCAGGTCGCCACCCACGCCATCGGCGACCGCGGCAACGCCTCGGTGGCCGAGTGGTACCGGCGGGCGCTGGCCGCCGTCCCCCCGGAGGATCGGCCGAACGGCGCCGACGTGCGCTGGCGCATCGAGCACGCCCAGATCATCCGGCCCGAGGACCACCACGGGTTCGTCGACCTGCCGATCATCGCCTCGATGCAGCCCAGCCACGCCATCGGCGACCTGCATTTCGCCCCCGCCCGGCTCGGCGACCGCCGCCTCGACGGAGCCTACGCCTGGCGCAGCCTGGCCGATCTCGGCGTCATCGTCGTCGGCGGCTCGGACGCCCCGGTCGAGCGGGGATCGCCGCTGATCGAATTCTACGCCGCCGTGGCCCGGCGCGATCTCGAAGGCTTCCAGGGCCCGGACTGGCGGCCGCATGAGGCGGTCGACCGCCGGACCGCCCTGAAGATGTTCACCCTCTGGCCGGCCCGGGCCAGCTTCCGGGAGGACGAGCTGGGCACGATCGAGGTCGGCAAGCGGGCCGACTTCACCGCCTTCTCGGTCGATCTGATGACCGCGCCCCTGGCCGATATTCCCAAGGGCCATGCCGTGCTGACCGTGGTCGACGGCGTCGTCGTCCACCGCGCCGACCAGCGCTAGAAGGTCTTGCGCACCCGGACCTGGAAAAGGGTTCTCGGGTCGATGTAGCGGTGCTCGACATAGGCGATCGGGCGGGCCGGCGAGCGGTCGGCGTAGACCGTGCGCTCGACGTCGAAATCGTTCCAGATGTTGACCTGGGCCCGGATCGACAGGGTCTCGGTCGGCTTGTACTCGGCCCAGGCCTCGAAATAGTCGTGGCCGCGCCAGCCCGAGGTTTGGTCCGGGTCGAAGCTCTTCTGGCCCAGAAGCGGGATGTAGGCCGCGCCATACTGCAGCTTCCAGCGGGTGACGTCCTGCTCCCAGGAGATCACCGCCCGGCTGGCGCGGACGTTCGAGATGGGCCGGATTTCGCCCGTGGTCGGATCGGTGACCTCGGTGTGGTTCCAGGTGTTGCGGAAGCGGAACATGCCGCCCGGGACGCCCAGCTTGTCGGTGGGCACGGCGACGGTCAGGGCCAGCTGGTCCAGCGTGCCGTCGCCGATGTTGCCGACCGCGGACAGGCCCTGGTCCAGCGGGATGACGTCGATGGCGTCGGTGATCTCGTCGTGGCGCAGGCCGACGCTGACGATGCCGTCGCCCCAGAAGCGGCGCTCATAGATCAGTTCGCTGATCCAGCGCTGCTCCGGCTCGAGGTCCGCGTTGCCGCCCAGCACGTTCTCGTCTTCCAGATCGGACGAGGCGGCGAAGTCGCCGAAGTCGAGCTGGCCGACCTCGCGCTCGAAGCGCAAGCGGACCTGGTTGTCGGCCATCGGCGTCCAGGTGGCGAGGAAACGCGGCTTGGCGAAGAAGAAGCTCTTCTCCTGCTCGGCGTCGCCGGACTGGCTGATCGTCGAACTCTCCAGCCGCAGGCCGCCCTCGAGGGTCAGATCAGGCCGGACCCGCCAGGTCGCCTTGCCGAAGGCCTCGCCGCGCGTCTCCTCGACCTTGACCGAGGCCGAAGGCAGCGGGACGGGCGCGCCGCCGACGGTGAAGGCCTGGTCGACCTCCAGCATGTTGTAGGCCACCTCGGCGCCGGTCTCGAAGGTCAGGGCGGGCGAGCGCTCGAACCGCACCAGGCCGCGCAGGATGGACTCGGACGAGTCGCCCACGCCGGCGAACTGTTGCTCCGGGCTGTCGACGCCGCCGAGGCGGCTGCGCGAGGTCGAGACCGATTCGAAGCTGTTCCACTGGTGGATCAGGCGGGTCTCCATGTTCAGCCGGTCGCTGAGCGGGCGGGTGTAGACGGCCCCGAATTCGCCGCCGTCGCCGTCGTTGTCGAACAGGCTTTCGCGGCGGACGTCGGTGGCGGTCTGCAGATGGACGTTGTGGAAGTCGTTGACGCCGTACCGCGCGGTCAGATCGATCTTGCCCCCGAACAGCGGGGTGGCGAAATTGCCGCGGACGGACTGGCCGCCGCCCCAGGAGTCGTTGAAGTAGTCCTCGCGGCGGATGACGTTTCCGTCGGCGTCGGTGCGAACCACCGGCCCGACGCCGTTGGCGTCGCTGATCGAGACGCCGTCGCTGAGGGTGACGCCCCAGGTGCGTTCGCCCTCGCGGGCGGTGAACTGGTAGGAGCCGGCGGCCGAATCCCGGCCGCCGTCGAACAGGAAGGCGCTGGCGGTGAGGGTCGACTGGCGGGTGTTCTCCGTCTTCAGGATCACGTTCACCACGACCGAATAGCCCTGCATGTCGATGCCGGGCGCGCCGCCGCGGATCAGTTCGATACGCTCGACCTGGCTGGCGGGGGTGCGCGACAGGACGTTGGAGCCGGTGTCGTTCTTGGACGCCGGGCGGGCGTTGTTGATCAGGATATTGCCGACCGCGCCCTCGAAGCCGCGGCTGCCCGAGCCGTCGTTGACCGAGAAGCCGGGCACCCGGGCCACCATGTCCAGCGCGGTGTTGGGGCGCTGGTCGGCGAAGAAGTCGGGGGTGAAGACCAGCACGCCCTGCTGGGCGGCGTCGGTCTGGGGCGTCTGTCTGGTCGGACCGGTGGGGAGCGGGGCCTGGGCGACCTGCGGATCGGGGCCATCCGACGAGGTCTGGGCCGCGGCCATGCCTCCGGTGAGCAGGATGGCGGTCGTGGCCAGCAGGATGGTCTTGGTCATTGCAGGATTCCCCTCGTCGTGTGGCGAAGGTTTGGCGTCCCGATGCCACCTGTTCCAGTTACAAGACGACAAGGTGGATTAAAAAGCAGACAGTATTACGGCTTTGTCATGCTGATGTTCTTATCAGGGCAGAATCAATATTGAAAACCGCGCGGCCAATCACGGAGCTGTTGCTAGCGCCCCTCTCGGGCGCCGGCCACCGGGCTGGCGTCGACGCGGTAGACTCCGAAACAAGGCGTCGAACTCATCTACCCCGCCTACTTCGTCAGCACGGATGATCCGGTTCATGTGGCCAGACTGGCGCGGCCCTGCGCCAAACCCGGACGTAGGCCTAGACCGCCGTGCCGCCCACGGTCAGGCCGCGGATCTTCAGGCTCGGCTGGCCGATGCCGACGGGCACGCCCTGGCCGGCCTTGCCGCAGACGCCGACGCCGGGGTCGAAGGCGAAGTCGTCGCCGACCGCCTCGATCTTCGTCAGGGCCGTGGCCCCGTCGCCGATCAGGGTCGCGCCGCGCACCGGGGCGGTGATCCGGCCGTCCTCGATCAGATAGGCCTCGGTGCACTGGAAGACGAATTTGCCGTTGGTGATGTCGACCTGGCCGCCGCCGAAATTGGCCGCGTAGAGGCCGCGCTTCGTCGAGGCGATCATGTCGGCCTGTTTCGCCGAACCGCCTTCCATGAAGGTGTTGGTCATGCGCGGCATCGGCATGTGGGCGAACGACTGGCGCCGGCCGTTGCCGGTGGCCCGCGCGCCCAGCTGGCGCGCCGACAGCCGGTCGTGCATCAGCCCGACCATGACGCCGTCCTCGATCAGCACGGTGCGCGAGGTCGGGGTGCCCTCGTCGTCGACGCTCAGCGAACCCCGCCGGCCGGCGATCGAGCCGTCGTCGACGACGGTGACGCCCGGGGCGGCGACCCGCTGGCCCATCCTGCCGGAGAAGACCGACGAGCCCTTGCGGTGGAAATCGCCCTCGAAGCCGTGGCCGATGGCCTCGTGCAGCAGCACGCCGGGCCAGCCGGCGCCGAGGACCACATCCATCTCCCCGGCCGGGCAGTCGACGGACTCCAGATTGACCAGGGCCTGGCGCAGGGCCTCGTCGACCTGCGCCTGCCAGCGGTCCGGCGCGATCCAGGTCTCGAAGCCGGCCCGGCCGCCGGCCCCGGACGAGGCGCTTTCGCGGCGGCCGTCCTTCTCGACCGTGACCGAGACGTTCAGGCGGACCAGCGGGCGCAGGTCCGAGACCCGGCGGCCGTCGGCGCGCAGGATCTCGATATTGCGCCGCTCGCCGACCAGGCTGGCCGAGACCTGGACCACGCGCGGGTCGCGGGCGCGCGCCCAGGCGTCGATCTCGCAGAGCAGGGCGATCTTGTCGGAGAAGGCCGGGGAGGCCAGCGGGTCGACGGCGTCGTAGAGTTTCTGGTTGGTGGCGCGGGGCGGCTCGGCGGTCGCGCCCGCGTGACCGGCCTTGGCCAGGGCGGCGCTGTCGGCGGCGCGGCGCAGGGCCGGGCCGCTGATCTCGTTGGCGTGGGCGTAGCCGGCGGTCTCGCCCGCCACCACCCTCAGGCCGAAACCCTCGGCGGCGTCATAGGCCGCCGACTTGAGCCGCCCGTCGTCGAAGACCAGCGACTCCAGTTCGGAGCGTTCGAGGAACAGCTCGCCGTCGTCGGCCCCGGCCAGGGCGTCCTGGAGGATGGAGAGGGCCTCGTCGGCGCCGAGGTCGGCGGATTCGAGGATGGCGGGCGGCTGGACGTGCAGGGTCATACCGCTGAAATAGGGGGTGAGGCCGGAGAAGTCACCGGCCTCGCCCGGCGATCAGGGCTGGTTGACCTCGCCCGAGCCGGACAGGCTCTGGGCCAGGGTCGCCGGACGGCGGGTCAGATCGACCTCGCCCGAGCCCGAGATGGTGATCCGGGCGGCGCCGGTCGGACCGACCTTCGCCTCGCCGGAGCCGAAGATGTCGACGTCGGCGTCGCGGGTCTCGAGCCCCGCAAGGTCCGCCTCGCCCGAGCCCGATATGTCCAGGTCGACGGATTCGGTCCGCCCCGTCGCCTCGACCTCGCCCGAGCCATGGATCGCGATGGCCAGGCTCGGCTGATCGTAGCCGCGGATGACCAGGTCGCCCGAACCGGACAGGCCGAAGCTGCGCACCGCCGGGGCGGTGACCGTGATCCGGAGGCGGTCGCGGCCGCCCCGGCCGAAGACGACCACCTCGACGCCGTCGTCGCCGTCGTCGAAACTCAGCCGGCCGCCGTTGAGGCGCAGGCCCTCGACCTGCTCGCGCGGACCGGTGACCTCGACCGAGGAGGCCGCATCGCCCTGGACGTAGGCGACGTCGGCGGCGAGATCGATCTCCAGCCGGTCGCCGCCGTCCCAGGCGAGGGTGCGGGTGACGCGCGGCCCGCTGTCGGCGCGCTGGAAGCGGACGGTCTCGTCATCGCCGCGAAGGGTCCAGCTCCAGCCGTGGCGGGCCATGTCCCGGCCGCCGACGGCGGCGGCCCCGCCCAGGGCGGCGACGCAGAGCACCAGGCTGGCGCCGGTGATGATCAGAAGGGTGCGGATCATGCGGGTCTCTCCTCAGGCCTGGGTCTGCGGTTCGAGGGCCGGCTTCAGCAGCCGGTAGTGGAGGCGGGCGAACCACACCGTCGCATTGACCAGCAGGATGGTCGCGATGGCGGTCAGGGCGCCGATGGCCGTGGCCCCCGCCATCATCCCCAGGCCGGCGAGGATCGCGGTGACCGCGCCGCCGGGGAAGCCCGCGACCGGGCCGGCCACCATGACCACCCCGCCGCCGATGAACAGGCCGATGGCGGCCATGACGAAGCCGAACAGCACGCCGACCACGGTCATCAGGATGGGCAGCAGGATCAGGATGTCGATCGCGCCCAGGCCGAGCACCGCGAACACCGCCCCGGCGGCCGCGGACGGGTTCTTCTCCTGGTCCCAGCGGCGGGCGCCGGCCTCGGCGCGCAGCTCGCGGGCGAGGCGGACCGGGTCGCCGAGGGCGGCGGCGACCTCCGCCTCGGTGCGGCCGGCGGCGGCGCCGTCCTCGAAATGCTGCTCGTAGTCCGAGGCGATCTCGGCGGCCGCGGCCGCCGGCAGGCCGACGAGGCCCCGCCTCAGGCGGCCCATGAATTCGGCGCGGGTCATTGTTCAGCTCCCCTTTCAGCGGTGGCGGCGGCGATCGGCGCGGCCGGTTGCGCGTCGGCGTTCACGACCCCCTCGACGGCGGCCACGAAGGCGCGCCACTCGGCGGTCTGCGCCTCGAGGGCGCGGCGGCCGGCGTCGGTCAGGCGATAGTATTTCCGCGACGGGCCGGCCGACGATTCGACCAGGTAGGTGTCGACATGGCCCTCGGCCTGCATCCGCCGCATCAGCGGGTAGATGGTGCCCTCGCCCATGTCGATCGCCGCCGACAGGGTCGAGGCGATCTCATAGGCGTAGCTGTCGCGGCGGTCGAGAAGGGCCAGGACGCACAGCGTCAGCACCCCCTTCTTCAGCTGGATCTCGATGGTTTCAGGCAAGGCGGCGTCTCCCTCGATGGGGAACACCTATCGCAAGGTATCTGGCGTTGCAAGGTAGCTGTTAAAACATGACGGCGATTTAATCCCCGCCCCGGGGCCGGCCGCGGCGTCCAATCGCTTGGCAATCGCGGGGGAGGGCGATATGGACCCGCCAGGAAGCGCTGCGGGCCGTCGCCCGGGCGTCTGCCTGCGATTCACTCGCAGGCGCTTGCGGCAGAACGGTTCATGAGGATGTCTCGCATGGGGATGGGCACGCGGGCCCGGGGTCTGATCGGGAGCGGCGCGGCCGCCCTGGCCCTGGCTCTTTTCGCCGCCGGGTGCAACGCGGAGCCCGAACGGGTCGGTCAGCCGACCAACGGGGCCGTGGGCCTGCAGCCGGCCGCCGCGCCGCTGAAGGAGCAGGCGCACCTGTTCCATGACGCCATCCTGATGCCGATCATCACCTTCATCTGCCTGCTGGTGCTGGGCCTGCTGGTGTGGATCGTCGTCCGCTACAACAAGAAGTCCAACCCGGTTCCCGCCAAGTGGAGCCACAACACCCTGGTCGAGGTGATCTGGACGGTGGTGCCGGTCCTGATCCTGGTGTTCATCTCGCTGTTCTCGTTCCGCCTGCTGTTCGCCTATCACGACATGCCCGAGCCGGACCTGACGGTTAAGGTCACCGGCAACCAGTGGAACTGGGCCTATGAATATCCCGACCAGGGCGTGCCGGAATACATTTCGAACATGCTGCCGGAGGAAGAGCTCGCGGCCCGCGGCCTGCCGCACGACCTCTACCGCCTCGCCGCCGACGAGCCGATGGTGGTGCCGGTCGGCGCCAATGTCCGCCTGCTGGTCACCGCCGCCGACGTGATCCACGCCGTGGCCCTGCCGGCCTTCGGCCTGAAGACCGACGCCGTCCCGGGCCGGGTCAACGAGACCTGGTTCCGCGCCGACCGGCCGGGCGTCTACTACGGCCAGTGCTCCGAGCTGTGCGGCGTCGACCACGCCTTCATGCCGATCCAGATCAACGTCGTGCCGCGCGCCGAGTTCGCCGCCTGGGTCGCCTCCAGGGGCGGGTCGATGACCCCGCGGAGCGCCGCGCAGGCCCCCGGCGGCACCGCCGCCCAGATCGAGGCCGGAACCACCGGCGCCGTGGCCTCGCGCAATGTCTCCTCCGAGGCCATGGCGCCCGCCGCCGCCGCCCCGGTCGGCGCGACCGCCGACCTTCCCGAAGCCGCCCCCGCCGCCGCGCCGGCCGCCCAGTAACGATACGCGAGAGTCCCAAAGACCATGGCCACCGCAGCCGCGAACCTCGCCCACGACCACGACGGTCACGACGACCACAGGCCGGGTTTCTTCACCCGCTGGTTCCTGTCGACCAACCACAAGGACATCGGCACCCTCTACCTGGTCTTCGCCATCATGGCGGGGATCGTCGGCGGGGCCCTGTCCGGCCTGATCCGCTGGGAACTGGCCACGCCGGGCATGGACGTGTTCGTCGCCGGCGGCCTGGTCGAGCAGCTCGGCCTGATCGAGGCCACCAAGCACGGCTACAACGTCACCGTCACCGCCCACGCCCTGATCATGATCTTCTTCATGGTCATGCCGGCGATGATCGGCGGCTTCGGCAACTGGTTCGTGCCGATCATGATCGGCGCGCCGGACATGGCCTTCCCGCGCATGAACAACGTGTCGTTCTGGCTGCTGGTCGCCTCCTGGGTGCTGCTGTGCCTGTCGATGGTGGTCGACGGCGGGCCGGGCAAGGGCTTCGGCGGCGGCTGGACCGCCTATCCGCCGCTGTCGACCATGGGCCACACCGGGCCGGCCATGGACCTGGCGATCTTCGCGCTGCACGTGGCCGGCGCCTCGTCGATCCTCGGCGCGATCAACTTCATCACCACCATCTTCAACATGCGCGCCCCGGGCATGACCCTGCACCGGATGCCGCTGTTCGCCTGGTCGGTGCTGGTCACCGCCTTCCTGCTGCTGCTGTCGCTGCCCGTGTTCGCGGGCGCCATCACCATGCTGCTGGCCGACCGCAATTTCGGCACCAGCTTCTTCGACCCCGCCGGCGGCGGCGACCCGGTGATGTACCAGCACCTGTTCTGGTTCTTCGGCCACCCCGAGGTCTACATCCTGATCCTGCCGGGCTTCGGCATCATCAGCCACGTGGTCTCGACCTTCTCGAAGAAGCCCATCTTCGGCTATCTCGCCATGGCCTACGCCATGGTGGCCATCGGCTTCATCGGCTTCATCGTCTGGGCCCACCATATGTTCACGGTCGGCATGAGCGTGAACCTGCGCGCCTATTTCGTCGCCGCGACGATGATCATCGCGGTGCCGACCGGGGTGAAGATCTTCAGCTGGATCGCCACCATGTGGGGCGGCTCGATCAGCTTCAAGACGCCGATGCTGTGGGCGATGGGCTTCATCTTCCTGTTCACCGTCGGCGGCGTCACCGGCGTGGTGGTGGCCAACGCCGGCATCGACTACACCCTGCACGACACCTACTATGTCGTGGCCCACTTCCACTATGTGCTGTCGCTGGGCGCCGTCTTCGCCATCTTCGCCGGCTTCTACTACTGGTTCGAGAAGATGTTCGGCGTGAAATACAACGAATTCCTCGGCGCGACCCATTTCTGGATCATGTTCGTCGGCGTGAACCTGGTGTTCTTCCCCCAGCATTTCCTCGGCCTGCAGGGCATGCCGCGGCGTTACGTCGACTACCCCGACGGCTACACCCTGTGGAACCAGGTCTCGTCGGCCGGCTATGTGATCACCGCCGTCGGCGTGCTGGTCTTCCTGATCATGCTGGTCGAGGCCGCCGTGCGCCGCCGCAAGGGCGTCGACAATCCGTGGGGCGAAGGCGCCACGACCCTGGAGTGGACCCTGTCCTCGCCGCCGCCGCACCACCAGTTCAACGAACTGCCGGTGGTCAAGAACGACGAGCACTAGACCGGTCCGGCCGGAACAGAGCCTCGGGGGCCGCTCCTCTTGCCGGGGAGCGGCCCTCGGGCGTTAGAGGAACCATGACCCGATCCGCCGCCGCGACCCCGATCTCCACGGCCCAGCCGGAAGACTTCTTCCAGCTGCTGAAGCCGCGCGTGATGTCGCTGGTGATCTTCACGGCGGTGACCGGCCTGGTCGTGGCGCGCGGCGACATCGGCCCGCTGACGGCGGCCATCGCCATCCTGTGCATCGCCGTGGGCGCGGGCGCGGCGGGGGCGCTGAACATGGCGCTGGAGGGCGAGACCGACGCCCTGATGCGCCGCACCCGGGGGCGGCCGGTGGCGGCCGGGCGCATCGGCAAGCACGACGCCATGGCCTTCGGCGTCATCCTGTCGCTGTTCTCGGTCATGCTGCTGGGCATGGCGACCAACTGGCTCGCCGGCGGCCTGCTGGCCCTGACCATCGTCTATTACGCCGGGTTCTACACCCTGCTGCTGAAGCGGCGGACGCCCCAGAACATCGTCATCGGCGGCGCCGCCGGGGCGTTTCCGCCGGTCATCGGCTGGGCCGCGGCGACCGGCTCGGCCCCGTGGCAGGCGTGGCTGCTGTTCCTGATCATCTTCCTGTGGACCCCGCCGCACAGCTGGGCGCTGGCGCTCTATTCGGCCGGCGACTACGCCCGGGCCGGAATCCCGATGATGCCGGTGGCGCGCGGGGCCCGCAGCACCCGGCGGCAGATCCTGCTCTACAGCCTCGTCTTCGTTCCCGTGGCGGTCGCGCCGGGGCTGACCGGCCCGGGCGGGCCGGTCTATCTGGCCGTGTCGATCGCCGGCGGCCTCGGCTTCCTGTTCCTCGCCCTGCGCCTGTGGCGCTCGCGGGCCGGCGACCAGCCCGACAAGGCCGAGGCCCCAGACCATTCTTCTCGAAGAATGGTCAAGGATGAAACCGGAGCGAAATCTGAGCCGAGCCGGACTACGTCCAACTCGACCGATTTCGCTCTGGGGCGAGAGGCCGCATTGTATGATGTGCGCGCCGAGGCCAGACCGGCCCGCAACCTGTTCGCCTTTTCGATCCTGTATCTGATGGCCCTGTTCGCGGCCCTGCTGGTCGAGAGCATGACCCCGCTGTTGAGGCCCTGACCGCCATGCGCCTGACCCCCGAACAACTCGCCGCCCGCAAGCGGCGCAACCTCGCCCTCGCCGCCGCGCTGGTCGCCTTCATCGTGCTGGTGTTCGCCACGACCATCCTGAAGCTGCAGGGCAACCGGGACGAAGCTGCCGACGGGGCCGCGGCCCGGCTGGTCGTGGAGCCCGATTGAGGGGGAGGCCATGAACCGCAAGAACCTGATCGCCATCGCCTGCGTCTTCGCCGTCATGGTCATGACCGGCGCGGCCTTCGCCGCCGTGCCCCTGTACCGGATGTTCTGCCAGGTGACCGGCTTCGACGGCACGGTCCGCAAGGCCGAGGCCGCCCCCGGGACCGTGCTGGACGAGACGGTGCTGATCCGCTTCGACACCAATGTCCGCGGCCTGCCGATGATTTTCCGCGCCGAGCAGGTCAGCCAGCGGGTGCGCATCGGCGAGACCGGCATGGCCTTCTTCGACGTGACCAACACCTCCGACCGGCCGATCCACGCCACCGCCGCCTACAATGTGGTGCCCGAGCGGGCGGGCCCCTATTTCCAGAAGCTGCAGTGCTTCTGCTTCGAGGGGCAGACGATCCAGCCCGGGCGGACGATGAAATTCCCCGTCCAGTATTTCGTCGCCCCCGAGATCGCCACCGACCGCGAGAGCCGCGGCGTGCGCGAGATCACCCTCAGCTACACCTTCTATCCGACCAAGGGCGCCGAAGACGCCGCAATCGCCGCGCCGGCTACTGGCGCGGGCGCATAGCGGACGCTATAGCCTCCCCACACGACTCTCGACCGTTGCAAGAGATCCAGATGGCCGACGCCCACGCCGTTCCGCATCACGACTATCACCTGGTGAACCCCAGCCCGTGGCCGCTGGTGTCCTCGATCGCCGTCGTGGTGATGATGGTCGGGGCCGTGGTCTGGATGAAGGGGCTGGCCCCCACCGACTCCGGTCCGCTGGCCGCGGCCCTGCTCTCGGACGGCAGCAAGCCGCTGTTCTTCGCCGGCCTCGCCGGGGTGCTGGTGTCGATGTTCGGCTGGTGGGCCGACGTCATCAAGGAAAGCCGCCAGGGCGACCACACCCCGGTGGTCTCGATCGGCCTGCGCTACGGCATGATCCTGTTCATCGCCTCCGAGGTGATGTTCTTCGCCGCCTTCTTCTGGATGTTCTTCGAGATGGCGGTCTTCAACGAGGCCCGCGGCCATATTCCCGAGATCGGCAACTGGGCCGAGACCGCCGCCGCCTGGTCGACCTGGCCGCCCCGGGGCGTCGAGGTGCTGGACGCCTGGCAGCTGCCGCTGCTCAACACCATCATCCTGCTGCTGTCGGGCACGACGGTGACCTGGGCGCACCACGCCCTGCAGGTCGGCGACCGCAAGGCCACCAAGATCGGCCTGGCCGTCACCATCGCCCTGGGCATGCTGTTCACCGCGATCCAGGCCTATGAGTACAGCCACATCATCCACGAGAACCTGTTCTTCAACGAAGAGGCGGTGAACTCGGGCCTGTACGGGTCGATCTTCTTCATGGCGACCGGCTTCCACGGCTTCCACGTGCTGATCGGGACCATCTTCCTGACCGTCTGCCTGCTGCGCATCCTCGCCGGCCAGATGACGCCGCAGAAGCATTTCGGCTTCGAGGCGGCGGCCTGGTACTGGCATTTCGTCGACGTCGTCTGGCTGTTCCTGTTCGCCTTCGTCTACGTCACCTTCGGGTGACGACGGGACCGTCAGCTCCGGACCCTCGGCCGGCGCGGATCGACCCGATCCGCGCCGGTCTGCTTTGCCGCTGTCCGAACTGCGGCGAGGGACGCCTGTTCGCCGGCTTCCTGAAGGTGGCCGGGCGCTGCGAAATCTGCGGCTTCGACTTCACCCGGCTGAACACCGGCGACGGGGCCGCGGTGTTCGTGATGCAGATCGCCGGCGCGCCGGTGGTGTTCGGGGCCCTGTTCGTCCAGCTGGCGTATGATCCGCCGATCTGGGCCATGCTGGCCGTGGCCCTGCCGCTGGTGGCGGGGCTGTCGCTGGGTCTGATGCGGCCCGCGAAGGGCGTCATGATCGCCCTGCAGATGAGGAACCATTCCTCCCCCTCAGGGGAGGACTAGATGCGCCGCTTCCCCTGGGGCCTGACCATCGCCTCGGCGCTGGCCTTCGCCGTCCTGATCGCGCTCGGCCTCTGGCAGGTCCAGCGGCTGCAGTGGAAACAGGGCCTGATCGCCCGGGCCGAGACCGCCGCCGCCGCCCCGCCGAAAGCCCCCGCCGATGTCCTCGGCGCGGACGATCCCGAGTTCGGCAAGGTGTCGCTGACCTGCCCGGGCCTGGCCACCGCGCCGTTCGTGGAGCTCCGGACCATCCACCGGGGCCGGCCCGGCGTCCGCCTGATCTCGGCCTGCCGCCATCCCGGCTATGGCCGGACCCTGCTGGTCGACCGGGGCTTCGTCGAGGATGCCGTGCCCGCCCGCCCGCCCGTCTCGGCGTCGGGGGCGCCGGTCCGGCTGGTCGCCCAGGTGCGTCGGACGCCTGCCCCGGGTCCGATGGCCCTGGCCGCCGAGGGACGCCGCTTCTACGCCCGCGACAACGCCGCCATGGCCCGCGCCCTCGGCGTCGACGGGGGCGTGGCCCCCTGGACCCTGTTCGCCCTGACCTCCTCCAATCCGGACTGGCCGGCGCTGGAGCCGTCCGCGCCCCCCGCCGCCTTCGCCAACAACCATCTCGGCTATGCGATCACCTGGTTCGGACTGGCGCTGGCCCTGGCCGGTGTCTACATCGCCCTGCTCCGCCGCCAACCGCGCGGCGACCCGCGAAAGAGCCCCTCCTGACCGCCACCCTCCACACCCTGTCCAACGGCGTCCGCGTCGTCTGCGATCCGATGCCCGGCCTGCGCACCCTGGCCCTGACCGTGGCCGTGCGCGGCGGCGCCAGATGGGAGGACGAGGCCCGCTCCGGCTGGTCCCACTGCCTCGAACACCTGGTGTTCAAGGGGGCGGGCGACATGGGCGCCCGCGACATCGTCGAGCGCATCGAGGCCGAGGGCGGCTCGCTCAACGCCTCGACCGGCTATGAGCGGACCACCTTCGAGGTCCGCGCCCTGCACGGCTCCCTGCCCCTGGCCATGCAGGTGGTGTCCGACCTGGTGTTCCGCCCGCGCCTCGACCCGGACGAGATCGAGCGCGAGAAGGACGTGGTGGCCCAGGAGATCGCCGAGGCCTTCGACACCCCCGACGACCACGTCTTCGAAATGGCCCAGACCCGCGCCTTCGAGGGCCAGCCGCTCGGCCGGCCGATCCTCGGCTCGGTGGCCAGCCTGGAGCCGCTCACGCGGGCCTCGATCAGCGACTGGCGGGCCCGGCTGTATTCGCCGGACCGGATGGTCGTGGCCGCCTCCGGGGCGGTGGACGAGGCCGGGCTGCTGGCCCTGGCCGAGCGCTGGTTCGGCGGCGAGGCGGCCACGCCCGCGGACGCGCCGGCGGCCTCGCGCTTCACCGGCGGCCACGCGGCCCTGTCGCGGCGGATCGAACAGGCCAACCTCGTTTTCCAGCTGCCCGCCCCGTCGGCGGCCGATCCCGCCTATGCGGCGGCGCGGCTGATGGCCGAAATCCTCGGCGGCGGCATGGCCTCGCGCCTGTTCCAGAGCGCCCGCGAGGACCGCGGCCTCGCCTACGCCATCGACGCCTACCAGGAGCCGTATGAGGACGCGGGCGTCCTCGGCATCTATGCGGGCGCCGCCGCCGACCGGGCGGTGGAGCTGGCCCGGGTGTGCGCGGCCGAGCTGAGGGCGCTGGCCTCGGACGGCCCGACCGCGGCCGAGCTGGCGCGCGCCAAGGCGGTGATGAACGCCGGCCTGTGGATGTCGGACGAGAGCCCGGCCGCCCGGGCCGGCCGCGCCGCCAGCCAGGTGCTGATCTTCGGCGCGCCGGTCGCCTCCCGGGTGATGGCCGACCGGACCCTGGCCCAGACCGTCGACGATGTCCGCGCCGCCGCGGCCCGGTCCCTGTCGGCGGGCCGGGCGGCGACCGCGGTGCTGGGCCCCAGGGCCGCCGCCGCGGCCGGCCCCGCCTTCCGCGACGCCCTTTTCGGCTGAGCGTCCGGCGGCTATCGTCCCGGCATGGCCCTGCTCGACTGGATCAACGACGCGACCGGCTCCGTCGTCCGGGGCGAGGGCGTCACCCTGCGGCCGCCGCGGAGCTCGGACTACGAGGCCTGGGCCGCCCTGCGCCAGGCCTCGCAGGCCTATCTGCAGCCGTGGGAGCCGACCTGGCCCGAGGACGACCTGACCCGGCCCGCCTTCAGACGCCGCCTGTCGATCTACGCCCGCGAGATGGAGGCCGGCAACGCCTGGCCCTATTTCATCCTCGCCGGGCCGGACCAGGCCCTGGTCGGGGCCGTCACCCTGTCGAACGTGCGTCGCGGCGTCGCCGAGGCGGGGTCGCTGGGCTACTGGATCGGCCGGCCCCATGCGGGCCGGGGCCACGCCACCGCGGCGGTCCGGGCCGTGGTCGCCCACGCCTTCGACACCCTGAAGCTGCACCGGGTCGAGGCCGCCTGCGTGCCGACCAACCTGGCCTCGCGGCGGGTGCTCGAGAAGGCCGGCTTCGCGCTCGAGGGGCAGGCGCGGGCTTATCTTAAAATTAACGGCGCATGGGCAGACCATCTGCTGTTCGGCATCGTCAATGACGCGGCCGGACGCGGCGGCTGACCCGGGCGCCGTCCTGTCAGGATCGTCACGCGTTTTGAATACTCGCTCCAGAAGTCTGGCCTGGGACGCGACGACCGCCATCGAGGCGTTGGCCGCTGCGGACGCGGCGCTGTGGATCTGGACCCCGGCCGACGACCGGATGCGTTTCACCGGGGCGACCCGCGCGCTCGGCCTCGGACCGCTGGCCCCGGAGTGTTCGGGCGCGGCCTTCACCGCCGTGGCCGTGCCCTCGGACCGGGCCCTCGCCGAACGCATCCTCAAGCCGCAGGAGGAGGGCTCCGAGGTCGCCGTGCGCCTGCGCATGCGCGACGCCGAGACCTGCATCTGGCGCGGCGTCTGGCTCGAGGACGGCCTGCGCGCCGCCGGGGTGGTGGCGCTGGAGACCAAGTTCGCCGCCTCGCACCGGGATCATCTGACCGGCCTGCTGGACCGCCGCACCTTCCTCGCCCGCGTCGGCGAGACCCTGACCCAGCCGGGCGACTACGACCTCGTGGTCGCCGACGTCGACCGCCTGCGCCGCCTCAACGAGGCGCTCGGCCACGAGCGCGTGGACCTGGTGCTGGCGGCGCTGGGCTCGCGCCTGAACGGGGCCTTCGCCCAGGACGCCAACCCGGCCCGCGTCGGCGAGGACGAGTTCGCGGTCATCGTGCCGCGCGGGTCCGGGGCCGCCTCGGAACGGCTGCGCGAGGCGCTGGAGCAGCCGCTGCGGGTGGCCGGGTTCGACATCTATCCGACCGTGTCGATCGGCGCCGTGGCCGCCGAGGGCGGGCCGGACGCGCCCGACCCGGCCGAACTGCTGCGCCGCGCCGAACTGGCCGTCGAACAGGCCAAGACGGCCGGCCGCGGCGGGGCCGCCGCCTACGGCCGGGCGCTGGAGACCGACGGCCTGTCGCGGCTGGCGCTCGAGGCCGATTTGCGCAACGCCTTCGTGCGCGGCGAGATCGAGCCCTTCTACCAGCCCATCGTCAATCTCGAGACCGGGGCGGTGGCCGGGTTCGAGGCCCTGGCCCGCTGGCGTCACCCGCAGCGCGGCCTGGTCCCGCCCGACGCATTCCTCGGCCTGGCCGACGAGATGGGCCTGATGAACGAGCTGGGCCTGCTGATGATGACCCGGTCGGCGCGCCAGCTGGCCGAATGGCTGGCCCGGCATCCGTCGGCCGGCCGGCTGTTCTGCAGCGTCAACCTGTCGGTCGGCGAGATCGAGCGGGCCAATCTGGTCGAGGACGTGGCCCGCATCATCGCCGACGCCGGCCTGCCGCGCGGCGCCCTCAAGCTGGAGGTCACCGAGGGCGACATCATGCGCGACACCACGCGCGCCGCGGCCGTCCTGACCCGGCTGAAGGATGTCGGGGCCTCGCTGGCCCTCGACGACTTCGGCACCGGCTTCTCGTCGCTGACCTGGCTGGCCAAGCTGCCGTTCGACACGCTGAAGATCGACCGCTATTTCGTGCTGACCATGGACGCCGACGAGGGCTCGGCCAAGATCGTCAAGTCGGTGGTCAACCTCGGCCGCGACCTGTCGCTGGAGGTGGTCGCCGAGGGCGTCGAGAACGCCGGCCTCGCCAAACTCCTGCTCGAGGCCCAGTGCCACTACGGCCAGGGCTTCGGCTACGCCCCCGCCCTGCCGGCCCAGGAGGCCGAGGTCTATCTGAACGAGTCCCTCGCTGACGGCAGCGCGCCGATCAAGGCGCGGTCGGCCTGACCGTCAGGCCCGCCCGCTCTGCCCCGACAGCTGGGCCGGATCGATGCCCAGGCCGGCCACGGCGCGGGCCCATTTGCCCTCGTAGTCCGGATCGAAGATCAGCTCCGGATCGGCGTCGGCGGTGAGCCAGACGTTCTCGCCCAGTTCGTCCTCCAGCTGGCCCTCGCCCCAGCCGGCGTAGCCGAGCAGCAGCACCGAGCGCCGCGGCCCGCCGGCCGGATCGACCATGGCCGCCAGCGCCTCGCGCGTGCCGGTCATGGCCAGGCCGTCGCCGAAGGCCAGGGAGGCGTCCTCGACCAGCCAGTCGTCGGTGTGCAGCACGAAGCCGCGCTCGCGCTCGACTGGCCCGCCGACCAGCACGGCGCGGCCGGCGGCCGCGTCCGGGGCCGGGGTCTCGAGCCTGTCCAGCACCGCCTTCAGGTCGACGCCCGGGGCCGGCCGGTCGAGCCGCAGGCCCATGGCGTGGTCCGGGCGGTGGGCGCAGACCAGGATGACGGCGTGCTCAAAGCGCGGATCGCCTATCCCGGGCATGGCCACCAGCAGCCGCCCGGCGAGGGAGTCGAAATCGTTCATGCCCCTATCATCGGGAGCGGGCGCGGCGGGCGCAAGGCCGGCGGCCGCGGGAAAGGTTGGCGCGGACCGCCACAGCGCCTATCTGGACCGGGCGTCCTTCCCTCCCACCCTGCTCCGGAGCCTGCCATGACCGTCCAGATCGGCGACCGCATCCCCTCGGCCACCCTGACCCGCGCCACCGACGACGGCCCGAAGCCGGTCTCCACCGACGAGGTTTTCGCCGGCAAGACCGTGGCCCTGTTCGCCGTGCCGGGCGCCTTCACCCCGACCTGTTCGGCCAAACACCTGCCGGGCTTCAAGGAACAGCGCGAGGCGCTGGCCGGCAAGGGCGTCGACACCGTCGCCTGCCTGTCCGTCAACGACGCCTTCGTGATGGGCGCCTGGGCCGACAGCCAGGGCGTCGGCAAGGACGACATCCTCATGCTCGCCGACGGCAACGGCGACTTCACCCGCGCCCTCGGCCTGTCGATGGACGCCAAGGGCTTCGGCATGGGCGAGCGCTCGCAGCGCTATTCGATGATCGTCCGGGACGGCGTGGTCGACCAGCTCAATGTCGAGCAGCCGGGCGAGTTCAAGGTGTCCTCGGCCGAGCACCTGCTGACCCGGCTCTGAGGAGGGGCGCCAACGCTCGCTGCTTGAGCGCCGATTGCCCGATGGCCACCGACGTCTTCACGCCCGAACAGCGCAGCGCCGTGATGCGGCGGGTGAAGGGGCGCGACACCGGGCCGGAGCGGGCCGTGCGGCGCATCCTGCGCGCGGCCGGGATCGGCTACCGGCTCGGCGGCGCCGGTCTGCCCGGACGGCCCGACCTGGTGATGAAGGGGCGGCGCACGGCGGTGTTCGTGCACGGCTGCTTCTGGCACGGCCACGACTGCCCGCGCGGGGCCCGGGCCCCCAAGGCCAACGCCGCCTACTGGTCCGCCAAGATCGACCGCAACCGCGCCCGCGACGCGGCGGCGGCGGCGGCGCTGGAGGCGGCCGGCTGGCGGGTGCTGACGGTCTGGGAGTGCGGCCTCGGAGATCCGGGCTTCGCCGCCCGGCTGGTCGCGGCGGTGCGGGATCAGGCGGCGGCGCTCTCGACGGCGCCCTCGCCGTCCGCCTGAGCCGACGTCATCACATGGTTGATCGCCCCCAGCAGCATGGGCGGGGTGATCGGCTTGGGCACGAAATAGGTCATCCCGGCCTCGGTGCAGGCGGCGATGTCCTCCGGCGCCGTGTCCGCGGTCACGGCGATGACCGGGGCCAGGGCGTTGGGACCGTCGCCGGCGCGGAGGCGGCGGGTCGTCTCGCGCCCGTCGAGCTCGGGCATCCGCACGTCCATGAAGATCAGGTCGAAGGCGGTGTGCTCGCAGATCTTCAGCGCCGCCATGCCGTCGGCGGCGGTGGCGATGTCGCAGCCCAGGGGCTGGAGGATCAGCTGGATGGCGCGGCGATTGATGTCGTGGTCGTCGACGACCAGCACCCGCATCGGCCGCCCCTCCTCGTCGTCGGCCGCCGGCTCCGGCGCCGGCTGGGGGGCGCCGCGGGCCGCCTCGGCCAGCGACTGCGCCGGCGGCGGCGGCGTGGCCGGGGCGGAGGGCCGGGTCGACGGGCCGCTCGACAGGGCGCGGGCGACGGCGGCGCGGCTCTCCTGATCGAGCGCCGAGGCGACGGCGACGGCGGCCCGGGCGGCGTCCAGCCGGAGGGCGAGGGTGAAGCGCGCGCCGTCGCCGACGCGGCTGCGCGCCGTCAGCCGGCCGCCCATCAGCTCGGTCAGCTGCCGGCTGATCGACAGCCCCAGGCCGGTGCCGCCGTGCCGGGCGCTGACGCCGTCGGCGGTCTGGTCGAACGGCGTGAACAGCCGCGCCAGCTGCTCGGGGGTCATGCCCGGCCCGGTGTCGGCCACCTCGATCAGCACGGCGTGGCCGCCCCCGTCCTCGGGCCAGGCGTCGAGCCGCAGGGTGATGGAGCCCGCGACCGTGAATTTCATGGCGTTGGAGATCAGGTTGTTGAGCACCTGCCGCAGCCGCATCGGATCGCCGCGCACCGCGCCGGGCACGTTCGCGGCGCCCTCGATCCTGAATTTCAGCCCCTTGGCCCGGGCCGGGCCGCGCCACAGCCGCGCCGACTGGTTCAGCAGGTCGCGCAGGTTGAAGTCGACCGCATCGACGGTCATGTGCCCGGCCTCGAGCTTGGCGTGGTCCAGCAGGTCGTCCAGCAGCGCCTTCATCATGAAGCCGGCGTCGTTGATCAGCCGCGCCTGGGCCCGGGCGGCGCCGTCCGTGGCCCCCCGCTCCAGTTCGGCCGAGCCCGTCAGGATGGCGCTGATCGGGGTGCGCAGGTCATGGCCGACGGCCGCGAGGAAGGCGCTGCGGCCCTCCATGATGCGCTCGGCGTCGGCGCGCTTCTCCTCGGCCTCGACGCGGGCGGCGTCCTCCGAGATCCGGGCCTGGTTCATGCGCTGCCAGGTCGACACGCAGTAGCTGATGAACACTCCGACCGCGACCGCGGCCGCCGTCACGAAGGCGGGCGACGCGCCGTGGGCGGCCATGAAGAAGGGCGTCGAGGCGAGGTAGAGGAATTGCGGCGCCGTCGTCAGCGCCAGCACCGAGGCCGAGCGCGGCGCGTTGATCATCGAATAGATGGCGGCGGCCGACAGCAGCATGGCCGCGCAGATGCCGCCCATGGGCCCGCCGACGATCCACAGCGGCACGGCCAGGCTGCCGAAATAGCCGGCGTTGACCATCAGGATCGCGTCGCCGGCCAGGCGTCGCAGGCCGCCGAGACGCTCGGTGCGGCCGGCGTTGACCGGGCCGAAGATCCACAGGTCCGTCAGCTGGACCAGGAAATAGCCCAGCACCCAGCCGGCGCTCAGGGACCAGCCGATCAGGGGGCTGAACACCAGGGCGCAGGCCGACGCCATGCCCATCCGCTGCAGCAGCGTCCTGCGCCGCTGGCGGATCGCCCCGGCCCAGCCGTCGACGGAGGGGGCGGCGGGCCTGTCGGCTTTGGCGATCGGCATGCGGCTCCCTCTGGGACCGGGCGTCTTGACCCTCGGGCATCCTGCCCGGCTTGCCCTAACGCTCCGTCAACGGGCGCTGGCGGCGGCCTCCGCGGCTGTGGAAAAGCCGTCGGCCTTCAGACGATCGGCCAGCTCGCGCTTGAGGCGGCCGACCAGGCCGGGCCCCCCGTAGACGAGGGCGCTGTAGATCTGCACCGCCGAGGCCCCGGCGCGGATGCGCCGATAGGCCTCCTCGCCGGAATCGATGCCGCCGACCGCGATCAGCGGCAGACGGCCGGCCGAGGCTTCGGCGGCCGCGCGCAGCGCCGCCGCGGCGGCGGCCTTCAGCGGCGCCCCGGACAGTCCGCCGGCCTCGCCCCTGTGCCGCGAGCGCAGGCTCTCCGGCCGCTCGAGGGTGGTGTTGGAGACGATCAGGGCGTCGAGGCCGTGATCCAGTCCGGCCTCGACGATCACGCCGATCTGCGCCGCCGTCAGGTCGGGCGCGATCTTCAGGAACAGCGGCGTCCGGTCTCCGGCCCGGGCCTCGGCCAGCCGTCCGAGCAGGTCGTCCATCGCCGCCCGGCCCTGCAGGTCGCGCAGCCCCGGCGTGTTCGGCGAGGACACGTTGACCGTCACATAGTCGGCCAGGCCCCTCAGGCGCGTCAGCCCGGCCACATAGTCGGCGGCCTTGTCCGCGGTGTCCTTGTTGGCCCCCAGATTGGCCCCCAGCGTCAGGCCGGCGGGCCGGCGCGCCAGCCGGGCGGCGAAGGCCTCGAGGCCGTCGTTGTTGAAGCCCATCCGGTTGATCACGGCGCGGTCCTCGGCCAGGCGGAACAGCCGGGGCCGGGGATTGCCGGGCTGCGGCCGCGGCGTCACCGAGCCGCATTCGACGAAGCCGAAGCCCAGCCGCGCCAGGCCGCGCAGCGCCTCCGCATTCTTGTCGAGGCCCGCCGCCAGCCCGACCGGGTTCGGCAGGCGCAGGCCGGCCACCGTGGTGGCCAGCACCGGGTCGTCGGCGGCGGGGGCGGGCAGGGGGACGACCTGCAGCGCCAGCAAAGCGAGGCGGTGCGCCGTCTCCGGGTCGACGGACCGCAGCGCGGCGGCGCCGATGTCGCTCAGGTCCATCCGGCCGTCCCGTCCTCGAACACCATGACCCCGTCGGCCCGCACCGCCAGCGCCCGCTCCGGCCCCGCCGCCGACAGGGGCAGGGGCTGGTACAGGTGGGGGAACAGGTCGCCGCCCCGCGAGGGCTCCCAGCGCAGCGCCCCGCCCAGCGCCGCGGGGTCCACGGCGACCAGCACCAGATCGGCCCGGCCGGCGAAATGCCGCCGCGCCGTCTCGGCCAGCTGGGCCGCGGTCGACAGGTGGATGTAGCCGTCGGCGCGGTCGACCTCGGACCCGGCATAGGCCCCGGCCGCGCGCGCCGCCGCCCATTCGGTCCGCCCGACCAGCTTGTAGACCGGACCGCTCATTCGCCGGCCAGGTCACGCGGCCGCAGCCAGCCTTCGAGGACCGGTCGCCCGGCCGCGTCCACGCTGAAGATCGCCGCCGCCCCGGGCGGGAAGCCGCCGGTCATGCGCTCGAGCACGGACGGCGAGGCGGCGCTTTCGACCAGGTATTCGACGGCCAGCAGGTGGACGCCCGGATTGTGCGCCACCAGCATCAGGCAGCCGGCCTCGTCCCCGGCGCCCTCGACGAGGCGGCGCAGGGTGTCGGCCCCGCCGTTGAACAGGGCCTCGTCGTCGCGGATCTGGACATCGCCGAAGGCGTCGTGGAGCAGGTCCCAGGTCTGGCGGGTCCGCGCCGCCGGCGACACCAGCGCCAGGTCGGGGCGCAGGCCGCGGGCCGCCAGGGCCCGGCCCATGGCGACGGCGTCGCTCCGGCCCCGCGCCGACAGGCCGCGATCGCGGTCGCGGCCCGAGCCGGCGGCCCGCTCGGCCTCGGCGTGCCGCATCAGGATCAGTCTCTGCATGTCCGCCCTTTAGGGCCTCGCGGCCGGGCTGCAAAGCGCCGGCGCCGGATCAGGGCCGGACCCGGCGGCTGCGCGAGGCCGGCTGGGGCTGCAGGGCCGGGGCCAGCACCGGGGCCGCGGCGGTCGCCCCGCCGGGGTGGACGCGGGCGTAGGCCTGTCGCGTCGCCTCCAGCAGGATGACCCCGGCGGCCCCGGGCAGGATCCGGCGTCCGACCTGTTCGAAACCGTCGGCGAGCGGCAGCAGCGGTCCCCACGGGGGCACATAGAGGGTCTGCGACCAGGCGGTCGGCTCCAGCCCCGCGTCGCGGACCAGCCGCTCCAGCTGCCGCCGGGTGAACGGCCGGCCGTGGCCGAACGGCGTCGCCTCGACCCGCGACCACAGCCCGCCCCGGGCGGCGGCGACCAGGATGATCCGTCCGGCCGGCGACAGGGTCCGCACCGCCTCCAGCAGCAGGCCGGCGGCGTCCTCCGCCTCCTCCAGCGCATGGATCAGCAGGATGCGGTCGAAGGCCCCGGCGGCGAACGGCAGGCGGCGGTCGTCGACCAGCACGGTGCGGTTGCGGCCCACGGCCGGCCACAGTTCGACGCCCTGCCCGCCCGGCATGGCGGCGACCACCCGGCGGGCGCCGACGAAGGCGTCCAGCCAGGGCGTGGCGTAGCCGACGCCGAGCACGTCGCAGCCGGCCGCCTCGCCCCAGGCGTCGTCGAGCCGCCGGGCCAGCAGGCGCCGCGCCAGCGCGCCGGCCGGCTCGCCGTAGAAGGTCCGGAGCTCCTCGATGCTGCGCCGCATAGGCTCACCATAGGCCGCGCGAAGGGCCGCTGCTACAATGCGCCATGCTTCTCGACGTTCGCCTGTTCCCCTGTCTTTCGGACAACTACGGCTTCCTCGTGCGCGACGCCGCCACCGGGACCGTGGCCGCGGTCGACACGCCCGACGCGGCCGCCATCCTGGCCGAGCTGGAGCGGTCCGGCTGGGGCCGGCTGGACATGATCCTCAACACCCACTGGCACCCCGACCACACCCAGGGCAATGCGGCGCTGCAGGCGGCCACCGGGTGCGAGATCGTCGGGCCCGGGGAGGTGCGCCGGGCCGCCCCGCTGGACCGGACCGTGCGCGGCGGCGACGTGGTCAGGCTCGGCGGGACGGCCCTGGAGGTCACCGACACCCCCGGTCACACGCTCGGCCACATCGTCTACCGGGACGCGGCCGGCGGTCAGGCCTTCGTCGGCGACACCCTGTTCGCCCTCGGCTGCGGCCGGCTGTTCGAGGGGACTCCCGAACAGATGTGGGACAGCCTGCAAAGGCTCGCCGCCTGGCCCGACGACACCCTGGTCTGGTGCGCCCACGAATACACCGCGGCCAACGCCCGCTTCGCCCTCAGCCTCGACGACCGGCCGCAGATGGCGGCCCGGGCCGCGGCGGTGTTCGCCGCGCGCGAGCGGGGCCAGCCGACGGTCCCCACTACCATCGGCGCGGAAAAGGCGTTCAACCCCTTCCTGCGGGCCGCCGACGCCGCCGACTTCGCCCTCCGCCGCGCCGCCAAGGACGGGTTCGCCGGCTGACCGCCGGGGACGGGCTCAGGACAGGATGGCGCGGATCACGCGGGCCGAGGAGGGCCGCCCCGCCATGCCCTCGGCCGGATCGACGGTGACGGTCAGCCGCCCGCGCGAATAGGTCACCCCGGCGCGCTCGCCCTCGACGACGGTGATGCTGCGCAGATCGCTGACATACTGGCGGGCGGTCGGCGAGCGGGCGATGCGGATGACCGCTTCGGTGGACACCACCAGGGCCTCGACGCACAGCGATTCCGACTGGTCGCCGTCCAGATTGACCTCGACCAGCCGGCCGACGACCTCGCTGACCATGGCGCTGCGCTGGGCCATCAGCCGGAACAGCAGGATCGGCCCGAGCGTCGGCGGCGTCAGGCTCTGGCCCGCGCCCGTGAACGAGGCGGGCGATCCGCCGGGCGCGCGCGGCGTATAGACGGTGACGCCGCCGCTGGGGGTCACCCTCAGCACCTGCTCGCCGGCGTCGTTGCGATAGATGACGTCGCCGCGCGGGGCCGCGCTGGGCCTCAGCACCCAGGTTTCGTCGCGGCGCTCGAAGCGCAGCAGCGGATGGCGGCCCGAACGGTCGAGGATGAAGCCCTCGCCGGAGTCCGCCACATAGCGGCCGACCGGCGGCAGGGCCGGCGAGGACGGCCGCCGGTGCTTCAGCGCGCGGCTCTGTTCGGCCTGCACATTGCCGCGGTTCTGGGCGGCCGTCCCGGAAGGCGCGGCCAGCAGCGACAGCACGGCCGCCGCGAGGGCGATCGCCACCGCGGCCGGAAGCGGCCCGCGCGCCGTCCTGACCCTCGCCGTCAAATCCATGCGGACTTCGTGGAATCGCCGCGCGGCGGATTTTGGGCGGACGGGGGGCTAGCCGACCAGATACTGACCGCCGTTCAGGGACAGGGTGCAGCCTGTGACATATCCGGCACGTTCCCCCGCCAGCCACGACACCATGTCGGCGATTTCCTCGCCCTTTCCGAGCCGGCCGACGGGAATCTGGGCGATGATCCCGGCCAGCACCGTCTCGTCCATGGCCCCGACCATCTCGGTGTCGATATAGCCCGGGGCGATGCAGTTCACGGTCACCCCCTTGCGCGCGTTCTCCAGCGCCAGGGCCTTGGTGAAGCCGATCATCCCGGCCTTGGCGGCGGAATAGTTGGTCTGGCCGATCTGGCCCTTCTGGCCGTTGATCGAGGAGATGTTGACGATGCGGCCGAAGCCCCGCTCGCGCATGCCGCCGATCACCTGGCGCGTCATGTTGAAGACGCTGTCCATGTTGACGCGGATCACGTCCGACCACTGGTCGGCGGTCATCTTGTGGAAGAAGCCGTCGCGGGTGATGCCGGCGTTGTTGACCAGGGTGTCGATCGGGCCCAGCCGGGCCTCGACCTCGGCCACGGCGCGCTGGCAGTCCTCGAACGAGCCGACATTGCCCTTGACCACCATGACGCCGAGCTCGCGCGCGGTGGCCTCGGCCGCCTCGGCGTTGCCGGAATAGCCGGCGGCGACGGCCATGCCGTCCTCCTTCAGCCGCTGGACGATCGCCTTGCCGATGCCGCGGGTGCCGCCCGTGACCAGAGCCACTCGTGCCATGTCCGTTTCCTGTCCCTGTATGGCCCGCTCTGACGGGGGCCCGTTCATCCGGAGGTTTAGCCTCGGGAGGGGCCAGGGGCTAGGGGCTACCCGCCGTTGCGCCCGTCCACATGGCGGACCGGCACGGCGTCCAGATCGAAGTCGTCGAACAGCCGGGCGTTCAGGACGATGCGCGCGGGCCGGTCCTCGCCCTCGTCCGTCGTCCAGGCGTCGGATTCGGCGAACACGGCGCAGCCGCAGGTCGTGCAGTGATGGAAGGTCATCATCCGGTCGCCCCACTGGTAGGCGGCCAGGATCTCCGGGGTGAGGCTCATCTCGACCTCCCCCGGCGCATAGTAGGCGGCCAGCGTCCCGCGTTTGGTGCAGCTCGAACAGTTGCAGTGCGTCACCGTCTCGGGCGCCGGGGCGGCGAATCGCTGGGCCCCGCAGTGGCAGCTTCCCCGCACCTGGCCCGTCACTGGCCCAGCCTCGCGATCAGGGCCTGGGCCGCGGCCGGATTGCGCACCTTGGCCCCGGCGATGAAATAGGCGAAGACGTCGCCCCGCCCGGCCCATTCGCGCGCCCGGGCGGCGATGCGGTCCAGCTCGTCCGGGGTCAGGCCGGTCGGTTCGTCCTCCCGGCTCGACATCAGGCGCGCATAGGTGAACTCGGCGGTCGGCTGGTCGATCCTCGGCCACCCGGGCGCCTCGTCGTCCTCGGCGTAGACGATGGCGGCGCCGTATTCCGCCGCCAGGTCGTAGAATTCCTGCGTGTCGAAACTGGCGTTGCGCACCTCCAGCGCATGGCGCAGGTGCACGCCGTCCTGTTCCTTCGGCAACAGCTTCAGGAACGCCTCGAAATCCGCTGGATCGAACTTCTTGGTGGCCATGAACTGCCAGTTGATCGGTCCCAGCTTGTCGCCCAGCGCCGTCAGCCCCTGGTCGAGAAACCGCCCGACGCTCTCGCCGCCCTCCGACAGGACCTTGCGGTTGGTGCAGAACCGGCTGGCCTTGATCGAAAACACGAAACTGTCCGGCGTCTCGTCGCGCCACTTCATCCAGGTCCCGGGCTTGAACCCGGAATAGTAGGTGCCGTTGATCTCGATGCTGGTCAGGGCCCGCGAGGCGAACTCCAGCTCGCGTTTCTGCGTCAGGCTATCCGGATAGAACACCCCCCGCCACGGCTCATAGGTCCAGCCGCCGACGCCGACGCGAATGGTTCCGGTCATGACAGGCTCCGCTTGGGTCAGAAGATCAGGACCTTAAACATAGCCGGGATTGGCTGGTGGTTCAGCCGCCGATCAGCATGGGGCGGGCAGCCTTCGCCCCGCTGACGAGGATGGCGCCGGTCGCGGCTGTTCTTCATCCCGGCCCTTGCTGACCGGCCGCTGTCAGCAAGCGCAGCGACGGCGCGCCAAATCCAATGATGCAACCGTACTAATACTGTCTGTAGGCTCTATAACTCTACCGGTATGGAGTACCCGGAACGATCTGCGTCGACCAGACATTATGGTTACCCGGGGGTTAATCAGTAAGGCGTAACAGTATGCGTATCGTGTCCATTCTGATCGGCGTGGCGGTTGGCGCCTATATTACCTGGAAAGCCGTATCTCCTTTACCTGAGTCGCCAACTCCATGCCTCGACGGTACAGGCTGCGCCGGCCCGCCGGTTCGGATCGCGTCGCTTGAAGCGCACCGTCCAGGTTTGCAGATCGCCCTCTATGATCCGGCGATGGAGCCGGAACGGCTCTATGCGACCGAGGAGCCGCACCCGGCCTGGACTTCTTCGGCGGAGGCCGAACCGGCCGGCCGTAGTCCGGGCGCACGCTTCGGATCGATGTCGGCGGGCCTGCGTCAGGCCGTGGACTTCAAACTGGCCCCGCTCGGCCGGCCCGGCTCCCACGGTCTCTGCCTCGTCCCCGAAGACGGAAAGCGCCGCTGCGTTGCATTGATCGCCGCGCCGCAGGAATAGGGCGACGGCAACCTTTTAAAGCGAACGTGGTTAAAGCGGATGGTTTTCCGGCGCGGGATTCGCGCCTCCGGCCCACCTTCCCGGGCCATACGTCCGTCAGGACACAGCCTGTGCAGGTCGATCGCCTCGTCCATATCGTCGATGCGGATGCAGACACCAGGGTCCATGGGGCCCGGCGGCTTCGCTCGGCGGGCTATGACATCCGCAGCTATGCGTCAGGCGACGATTTCCTGCGCCGCCAGCCCGACCCCTATCCCGGCTGTGTCCTGCTGGACATTCACCTGCCGGAACCGGACGGACTGGCCATTCAGGACCAGCTGATCGCGAGCGGTGTGACGATGCCGGTCATCCTTTTCACCGGGGATAACGACATGGAGCTCGCCGCCCACGCCATGCGGGCGGGCTGCCTGCATTTTCTGGAAAAGCCCTACGATGACGCCGACCTGCTCGGCATGGTCGCCGATGCGTTCGAGAGGCTCGCCGCCACCGAGGTCGGCATGGACCGCAAGGCGGCCGCCGTCGCCCGGCTGGCGCTTCTGTCTCCTCGCGAGACCCAGGTGATGGAAGGCCTGCTTGCGGGAATGCCGAACAAGTTGATCGCGCACAGCCTTGAGATCAGTATACGGACGGTTGAGATGCATAGGCTCCATATGATGGAAAAACTGAAGGCCCGGAGCCTCGTTTCTGTCTTCAGGATTTGGGTTGAAGCCAACTGGGCCGCACCGGACCGTGCGTTGGTAGAACTACCATCTACACAGGCTCTGAAGATCGCGCCATAACGTTGCCGGGGGCTTCCAAGGAACTTCGACATCTCCCGTCTCCATTGGGTTTTTCCATTCAGGGACCATGCGGTCCTGATCTGGGGTGCGCTGGCCGCGACGCTACTGGGCGTCCTGGCGGCCTTGCAGCTTGACCTCCTCATCGCCGCGGGCGAGCGGCTCATGCATCCGGCCGGTCAGCAGGCGCTGATCCGCGACGCCGTCTCCGCCGGTTTGACAGGCCTCCTGCTCTGGGTGGTCTGCGCCCTTGTCGCCCGGGCCATAATCCGGACCACCCTCAAGCCGTACGACGCCCTGGCCGATCATTTCGAACGGCTGGCGGACGGTCATGTCGATGGTCCCCTTGATCTCCGGGGCCCGGTTACGGGCGTCGGTCGCCTGGCGCGCGCGGTCGCTGTCTTCCAGCACAAGGCCCAGACGAGCCAGCGGGCCCAGGCCGATCTCCAGGCACGCTATGACAGCCTCGTGCAGGAGCAGGCCGATGAGCGTCGTCTGCTCATGGGCATGCTGATGAGCGGACGGCTCGACCCGGGGGGCCAGGCGTCCGGCCGGCGATCCCCGGCCGGCCCGGCGGCGGTCGATTTCGACATCCCCGAGTCTTCCGCGGCGGTGCGAGCAGAGGGCGGACCGCCCCCTCACTCCGGGCGCTACGACAGCCTCTACCAGGAAAGCCCCGACGAGCGTCGTCTGCTGATGGGGCTGCTGATGAGCAGCCGGTTCGAGCGGGAGGGCCCGGCCTCCGCCCTTCGATCCTCCGCGGGCGCGGCCCCCGAATCCGTTCGCGGACCGACGGCGCACACCGGGCGGGTCATCGATCCGACCGGTCGCATGGCGTTTTCACCAAGGAAGGTTGCGGAGCGTCCGCTGGAAACCTCGGTCGCCCCCGAGCTCATGCTGGACTTCGCCCTGCTCAGGCGCTGAGCCCGCCGCCCCACAGGGCTCCGGCGCGTCCGCCCTGCAAGACGGCCAGGCCTCAATAGGCCGATCGGCCCCAGCTTGTCGCCGAGCGCGGTCAGGCCCTGGCCGAGGAAGCGCTCCATCGACTCGCCCATGCCGGCCAGCACCTTGCGGTTGATGCAGTAGCGGCTGGCCCTGACCGCGAAGACGAAGCCCTCCGGCGTCTCGTCCCGCCACTTCATCCAGCTGTCGGGCTTGAAGGTCGAATAATAGGTGCCGTTGATCTCGATCGAGGTCAGGGCGCGGCTGGCGAACTCCAGCTCGCGCTTCCGGGCCAGCCCCTCGGGATAGAACACCCCCCGCCACGGCTCATAGGTCCA
>NZ_CALMZS010000042.1 GCF_937870815.1 uncultured Brevundimonas sp. | reverse complement strand
AAGCCCGAGAACATACAGCCCTTCTCCATGAACGCCCAGGCGCTCGTGATCCATGAGGGCGTTCATGCCTCGCTGCGTCGACGGAAGATCGCGCCCGGCGGACATCTCGAAGAGGCCGCCGCCTATCTGGCGGAGGCCCTGTTCTTCGAGCTCAACGGAGAGTCGATCCTGGAGACCTGGAAACGCGAACATGAGTGGGAGATGAGCCTGGACCACGTCGACGATCCCGTCCAGGCGGACTCGAAAGCGAGGATTTACCGTGCCGCCGAGAAGGTGATCAGCAAATTCGATCTCGATTCCGTGCCCGGCGTCGCCCTGACCGCAGGCGACGTTGCGGAGCTGGTCGGAGCCATCGCCGAGGACCCGGGATACGCGCGGCCGCCGAAGAAGCCTGACCTGATCTCATGGATGCTGTTCGGGGTTGGGCCGGGCCCGGGCGAACCCGACAAGGCCTGGCGCGCCAGACACAAGCCCAAGGGTGCCGAGCCGCCCAAGGTCGCCATCAAATGCGACATGTGCATCGGCAAGTCAGGCGGGCCGGCCTGCGTGCGCGCCTGTCCGACCGGGGCGGCGATCCGGGTCTCGCCCGAGGAATTCCTGACCGTCAAACGCATGAACAGGGGCGAATAGACCCTTGGCGAAGACAGAGAAAACCGGTGAACGCTCCAAGGCGGTCCAGCACGAGGGCTTTCTGCGCCACCGGAATTTCCGCTGGGCCTGGCGGGCCGCCGCCCTGTGCGTGATCGCCGCCGCCGGCTATCTGCTGGTGGACGTCCAGCCCCGGCCGAACGGCGGCAGCGCCTATGGCTATGTGGCGGGGACGGTCGCGGCCCTGCTGGTGCTGTGGCTGACCCTGCTGGGCCTGAGAAAGCGTGCGATCACCTCGGGAAACTGGTCGCTGAAGGCCTGGGTCTCGGCCCATGTCTATCTGGGGCTGGCCGTGCTGGTCGTCGCCACCCTGCACTCGGGATTCCAGTTCGGCTGGAACATCCACACCCTGGCCTATGGACTGATGGTGCTGGTCGTCGTGTCCGGCCTGTTCGGCATAACGGTCTACGCCCTCCTGCCGCGCCATCTCAGCCGCAATCGCGGCGAGACCACCCAGAAGCAGATGCTGGAGACGCTCAAGGCGCTTGACCGCCAGATCAACGAGGCCGCCCAGCCCCTGTCCGAGATCCAGGCCCGGGCGGTACAGCTGTCGCTTGACTACAGTCGGGTCGGCGGCGGCCTGTGGCGACGGCTCTCGGGCGGCGGCGGCGGTTGCGGCAATCGCAAGGCCCTGTCGCGCTTGCGCGGCCTGCGCCGTCAGGCGACCGAGGACCAGCAGCCGATGCTGGACCGGATGGATGAGCTGCTGCGGCGCAAGGCCGCCGCCCTGGCCCAGGCGCGCCGTCACCTGCAGATTCGCGCCTGGCTGAGCGTCTGGCTGGCCGTGCACGTGCCCGCCACCGTCGCGCTGATCGCCGCCATCACCGCCCATGTCTTCAGCGTCTTCATCTACTGGTGATGGCCCGATGACCCTTGTCCTTCGCCAGGTCACACGCCGCGTCAGCGGGGCCGAGATCGTCCGGGAAAAGGTTCTGCCGACCGACACGGCGCGGATCGGGCGCGGCGCCGACTGCGAGATCCGCCTGCCCGATCTGGCGGTCAGCCTGCACCACGCGACGCTGACTGCGAACGGGCCGGGGCGCGTCAGCGCCGTCTCCGCAGGACGCGAGCCGTTCGGCGTCGACGGCCGGTTCGTCACCCGGGCCGATGTCGATGTCGGCCGCGCACCGCGCCTGACCTTCGGCGACCACATCCTGACCCTGTCGGCCGGCGACGGCGGCAACATCCTGATCAACCTCGCTCTGGCCGAGCCGACGGAGGGCGAGGCCTCGTCCGGGGTTCCGGCCGGCGGGGTGATCTCCAAGGCCCGCGTCTTCGGTCGCCGGCGCATCGCCTGGGCCCTGGGCCTCGGCATCGTCGCCCTCTGCCTGCTGTGGCCGCTGGCCGCCTTCCATGGCCACCTCAAGCCGCGGATCGACCCGGACCAGCAGTGGTCGACCGGTCCGTTGTCCCAAGCCCACGCCTTCCTCGAGGACGACTGCCAGTCCTGTCACCAGGAGGCGTTTGTCGCCGTCACCGACGCCTCGTGCAAGACCTGCCACTCGGGTGATCAGACCACCGTGGCCATGGCCGCGGCCGCGGCGTCCGTGCGCCGGGCGGGGTCGACCGACACCCTGTCCTTTGTCCGCGATCATGCCCCGCGTCGTCGTATCCTGTGGGGAACGCCGCCGCCTGATGATTTCAGCGGTCAGGCCTCGGCCTGGTTCCGGCGCGCCTTCAACATCCCCGAACAGCGCTGCGCCAGCTGCCACGTCGAGCACGTCGGCAATCCGGCCTCAACCCGGCCGCCCGAGCCGATCCCCACCCTGACCCCGACCCAGACCTGCGTCCAGTGCCACGCCGGGATGACGCACCGGCTCAAGGACACCGATCTGGCCGATACACCGTCCTGGACGCGCCATCCGAATTTCCGTCCCACCCTGCCCGGACCGAATGGTCCCACGCGGGTCTCGCTGAACAGCCCGCCGCGCGAAGCGTCAGGCCTGACCTTCCCGCACCGCCTGCACCTGGCGCCGGGCGGCGGGCCGGCGCGCATGGCCCAGACGCTGGGCGAACGCGGCTATGGCGCGGCCCTGACCTGCGCGAACTGCCACCGCCCCGACGCCGACGGCAAGGGCTTCGCCCCGCTCCAGATGGAACGTGACTGCGCCAGCTGCCATTCCCTCGCCTTCGCCACGCCCGGCGGGGTGCGCCAGCTGCCGCACGGCGAGCCCGGCCTGGTGGTCGCGGCCCTGTCGGCCTGGCAGGGGCGCGGTCCGGTCGCGGGCGGGGGCTCCGCGCGCCGCCGGCCGGGCCAGATCGGCGAGGGCGGACCCGCTGCGGGTGGCCCGCCGGCGGGGGCCAGCGCGGTGACGACCGTCGGCGGCGCCTTCGGCCCCCGGGGTGCCTGTTTCGACTGTCACACCATCTTCCGGACGCCGACCCTCCGCTTCACGCCGGTCCGTCTGCCCGGCGACTTCCTCAGCCGGGGCGCGTTCGATCACAGCGTCCGCGAGCACCGCGTCGACCGGCTCGGCCAGCCCGCCTGCGCCCGGTGCCATGCCGCCGCGACGTCAGGGACGGCGACCGACCTGCTGTTGCCGTCCGTCAGCGAATGTGTGGAATGCCACGGCCAGACCACGGCCCGTTCGCCGACGCCGGCGCCGGCTGACTGCGAGACCTGCCACAGCTT
>NZ_CALMZS010000041.1 GCF_937870815.1 uncultured Brevundimonas sp. | reverse complement strand
CCCTCGGTCAGGGTGCCGGTCTTGTCGAGCACCAGGGTGTCGACCTTTTCGAAACGCTCCAGCGCCTCGGCGTTCTTGATCAAGACCCCGGCGTGCGCGCCGCGCCCCACCCCGACCATGATGGAGATGGGCGTGGCCAGGCCCAGGGCGCAGGGACAGGCGATGATCAGCACCGACACCGCGGCGACAAGCGCGTAGGACAGGCGCGGTTCGGGACCGATCAGGCCCCAGACGACGGCGGCGAGCACCGCGATGCCGATCACGGCCGGCACGAACCAGCCCGAGACCTGGTCGGCCAGACGCTGGATCGGCGCGCGGCTGCGCTGGGCCTGGGCGACCATCTGGACGATCCGGGCCAGCAGGGTGTCGGCGCCGACCTTGTCGGCCCGCATCACGAACGAGCCGGTCTTGTTGAGCGATCCGGCGACGACCTTGTCGCCGACCTCCTTGGTCACCGGCATGGATTCACCCGTGACCAGCGATTCGTCGATGGTCACCCGGCCGTCCAGGATTTCGCCGTCGACGGCCACCTTCTCGCCGGGCCGGACGCGCAGCCGGTCTCCGACGGCGACCAGGTCGAGCGTCACATCCTCGTCGCCGCCGTCGTCACGCACGCGGCGCGCGGTCTTCGGCGTCAGATCCAGCAGCGCCCGGATAGCGCCGGACGTCTGTTCCCGCGCGCGCAACTCCAGGATCTGGCCCACCAGAACGAGGACGGTGATCACCGCCGCCGCCTCGAAATAGACCGGCGCGCTGCCGTCCATTCGCCGGACCGCCGCCGGGAACAGGCCCGGAGCCAGAACCGCGACCACGCTGTAGATCCAGGCCGCGCCGACGCCGATAGCGATCAGGGTGAACATGTTGAGGCTGCGGTTGCGGATCGAGGCCCAGCCCCGCTGGAAGAAGGGCCATCCGGCCCACAGCACCACCGGCGTCGCCAGGGCGAACTGGATCCAGTTCGAGGTCTGTCCCGGTATCCGCATCATCAGGCCGGTCAGATGCCCGCCCATCTCCAGAGCGAAGACCGGCAGGGTCAGCACCAGGCTGACCCAGAAGCGGCGGGTGAAGTCGATCAGTTCGTGATTGACCGGCGCCTCGGCGGTCACCGTCTCCGGTTCCAGCGCCATACCGCAGATCGGGCAGGAGCCGGGGCCTTCCTGGCGCACCTCCGGATGCATCGGGCAGGTGTAGATCGCGCCCGGGACGACGGGCGCAGGCTGCGGCTTCTCGCCCAGGTATCGGTCCGGCTCGGCGACGAATTTGGTCCGGCAGCCCGCCGAGCAGAAGAAATAGTCCCGGCCTTCGTGAGCGGCGCGATGCGCCGCGGTCGCCGGATCGACGGTCATGCCGCAGACCGGGTCGACGGCCTTCGCGCCGCTGTCGGCCGTGTGGGTCGAACAACCGGCGTGACCGTCCGGATGGGAATGCGAGGACGTGGACATGGCGGGCTCCTGAATCGGCTGGACGCCAAATATACCCCATTGGGGTATCGCGCAAGATACCATCATAGGGTATAGGGAATGACTGGAACGAGGAATTGGATGCAGACCCTGACCAAGCCCAAGGTGATAAACCGTCTCAACCGGATCGAGGGACAGGTGCGCGGCATCGCCCGGATGGTCGAGGATGACCGATACTGCGTGGACGTGCTGACCCAGCTGCAGGCGGTGCGGGCCGCCCTGCTGCGTGTCGAGAGCGAGGTCCTCAAGGATCACCTCGACCACTGCGTCATGGGCGCGATGACCGGCAACGATCCGGCCGAGCGCAAGGCCAAGGCGAACGAACTGATCGAGCTGCTCGGACGCGCCTCGCGCTAGTGCGACAGGGTGTCAGACACCCCGTCGGAAGGGTTCGGCGAGTTGCCGGAGATATCCTCTGGGGTAGTCGGGCCGACCGTACACGCCGATCTGGCCCGTCCGGGGCGTGTCGGCCCCCGACCGGAACGTTCCCAGCAGATGGTCCCACAGGCTGGTGAACAGGCCGAAATTGACGTCACCCTCGGTTTGCGACGCCAGATGATGGTGTCGGTGGGCCGGGGCGACCGCCCATATGTAGATCAGCGGTCCGATCTTCATATCGACGTTGGAGTGCTGAAGGATCAGTTGGATCGCCACGGCGAAGGCCAGAAGCCAGGCGACGTCCGAGGGCATGCCGAGGAGCACCAGCGGCGCAACACCGGCCGTCAATTCTATCGCCTGATGGAGGGGATGTTTCAGCAGGCCGTTGAAACCATACATCCGTTCGACGGAATGATGCACGGCGTGCAACGACCAGAGCGCCGGGATGCGATGGCTGGCGTAGTGCGCCAGGGTGATGCCGAAGTCCGCCGCCAGGATGGCGACCGCCAGTTGTCCCCATAGCGGCCAGCCGGACGGCCAGACGTCGAGACCCGGGATCACGCCGGACACAAGGGGCAGGGCCAGAACCGAGAGGACAATCGACGCCTCATTGACCGCCGCATGGATCAAATCGCGGCCGGCGTCCCCGTGGGGTTGATTCCAGACGGGTTCGTAGGGCGCCAGACGCTCGGCGGCGAACGAGACCGCCAGCGCCAGCCCGAGCAGGATCGGCAGACTCCACGGGGGCGCCCCCCGCTCGGCCAAGGTCACCGCGGCCCCAAGGAAGCCCGCGAAGAACACCGGCGCATAACCGAGACGGACGAGAAACCGGGCGAGAGGCATCGGAGGGCTCCAGGGACGCCCCAGGATGACGCGGCCGGCGGGCGGCTTATTGAACGAACCGATTGTCCGCAGAACGCACGACGCTCGACGCCTGCAAGGGCGTCACGCCGAACATGCGTTTCGTGACGCGGTTCAGATGCGCCTGGTCGGCGAAACCGCCGGCGATCGCCGCCTCCACCAGGCCCGCGCCCGACGCCATCTCATGCCCGGCCCTCTGCAGCTTTCGCCATAGCAGCCATTGCGACAGCGGAGCCTGCATCTGCGCCTGGGCCAGAACCCGGAGGCGCGCGGGGGACAGGCCGACCGCCCGGGCCGCCCGGGCGACGGCGCCGGGCGCCGGGTCTTCGGACGCCTTGAGGAGCGCCCCTTCAAGGCGTGGATCCAGCTTCACTTCCTTGACGCCGAGCCCTTCTCTGAGGCCCGCCACGATGCGGTCCGGCTGGGCCTCAGGGCTCAACAGGGCCGTCACGGAGGGCGGAGCGACGGCCGCGACGGCCGGCGCTATCAGCGCCAGAAGGCTCGAGGCCAACGGCGTGTGCGTCTCCAGGTACAACAGCAGGACCGACCCGCCCTCGTCGGTCATCCGATGGCGAACCCGCGGGCCGATGACGATCGCCTGACCGCTCAAGGTGCGATGGTCTTCCAGAACCACGCGGACCGAGCCCGTGCGGGCCACGGCCAGCTGTATCGCGACATGGGCGTGAGCGGCGTGCGCTTCATGCGGGCCCGCATAGGCGGCCCATCCGTCGCCCATGGCGAAAACTGCGCTCGATGAAGGCGAAGCCATAGTGTCGCGGCGTCCGCGCCGGTCCCATCGCCGACGGCAGTTGTCATCGCGCCTTCCGGCGAAACCCGCAAGCCGCGCACCATGAGCCCCTCGCAACGGGTGGGAGCGGACCATCGCCGCTTTGCCGGGCCCACGGCACCGCTGGACTGAAGCCTGACGCGGCGGGACGAGGGATGTACGTATCCGATGCGTATCCCAGATAGGTGGACCGTCGTGTTCCGCCCGCCTTGGGGGGCCATTGCTCATGACGTCCGTACCGCCGACCCGCGACGGCTATCCGGCCGAGCTGAGAGCCCTGACCAGTCTGCGGGCCTTCCTGGCCGTGGGCGTGGTGCTATTCCACTACCAGCTCCAATGGGATCCGGCCCTGGGCTTCAGCCCGATCATTGAGCGCAGCCGGCTGGCGGTGGACGCCTTCTTCATGTTGTCGGGCTTCATCCTTGCCCACGTCTACGGGCCGGCGTTCGCCGCCGGGACCTTCAGCTACAGGCGCTTCCTCATCGCCCGCCTGGCGCGGCTCTACCCCCTACACGTCGCGGTGCTGGCCAGCGTGCTGGTCATGGTCCTGGGAGCCACCGCGGCCGGGGTCCGGTTCGACGCCGACAGCTATCCGCCGCTGGCCTTCTTCCAGACCCTGTTCCTCGTCCAGGCCTGGTTCCCGACGGACGCGGTCATCCACTGGAGCGGACCGAGCTGGTCGCTGTCGGCGGAATGGTTCGCCTATCTCCTGTTCCCGGCCTTCGCATGGCTGGCCCTGCGGTTCCGGGCTCGCCCCTGGGCGTTGCTCGGGATGGGGGCGGTGGCGTTCGTCGTGTTCGACGCCCTGTACGTCCAGGCGTTCGGCAAGGTCCTGCCCCGGGCCGAGGATTCCCTCGGCATTCTGCGGATCGTCCCGGAATTTCTGATCGGCATGGCGCTTTACGCCCTGGGCCATCGCTGGCGCTGGAGCCGGCCCGTCGCCATCGCCGCAGCCCTGTTCACCACCCTGGTCCTGCTCGGCGCCATGCAGCTGTCGCTGGATGACCGCATCGTGGTCGCCCTCTGCGCCCCCGTGATCCTGACCTGGTCCCTGCTGGCGCGGGCGGACTGCGAGGGCCCCCTCGCCGCGCCGGCCCTGGTCTTCGCCGGCGAGGCGTCCTTCGCCCTCTATCTCGTGCACATGCCCGTCATCATCGCCTTCAAGGGCGTCGTCGCCGAATTGCGCGGCATCGACAGCGCGTTCCGGATCACGCCGGTCGAACTGACGGGGTTGTTCGTCGTCACCGCGCTGATCGCCGTCGCCTTGCACCTGCTCGTCGAAAAGCCCGGCCGCACCTGGATTCGACGCCGGTTCGAAGGTCCTCGGACCGAGCCGTGAACCAAGCCATGCCCCGGGTCAGGCCGGCCGGCGCGAACTCCGAAAAAGAAGGTCTCCATCGGCGGAAGGGCGGTGAGGCTTTTAATCGGGAGCCCTGAGGGTCCGGGCGTTATTCGGTTGGAATCTGACCCATCATCGGAAAGCGCGTTCTTCATCGAACGCCTCGCTTAAAGCACCGCCCCCTCCGACTCGGCCGACAAATCCGAACTCTTGACGGGCCGGGCGCCCGCGCCGTTTGCTTTGGATCAAAGCGCCGTTCGCCAGCGCCGGTAGAAGGGAATCCAAGATTGTCTTCGGGAGGATCGGCCAAATGAACAAATCCCTTGCTCTCGTGAGCGCCCTGGCGCTGGCCGTCAGCGTTTCAGCCTGCGCGACCACCGCGCCCCCGACGGCCGAACAACGGGCGTCGTGCGAACAAATGCTCCGCACAATGGGCGAAGGCGCGACCCACAGCCACAGCGCTGAAAAGAGCGGCGGCGTGAGCCCGATGGGAATGACCCACGCCCAGTGCCGACGCATGCT
>NZ_CALMZS010000040.1 GCF_937870815.1 uncultured Brevundimonas sp. | reverse complement strand
CCGGCCCTGCTGCGGGTCGGGGCGATGATCGAATGCCCGTCGCTGCTGTGGCACCTCGACGCCCTGCTGCCGCTGACGGATTTCGTCTCGATCGGCACCAACGACCTGTTCCAGTACCTGTTCGCCGCCGACCGGACCAATCCGCTGGTGGCCGACCGCTACGATCCGCTGTCGCCGCCCGCCCTGAGGGCGCTGGCCGAAATCCAGAAGAAATGCGCCGACACCGGCACCCCGGTCTCGGTCTGCGGCGAGCTGGCCGGCCGGCCGCTGGAGGCCTTCGCCCTGCTGACGCTGGGCTATACGCGGCTGTCGGCCCCCGCCGGGGGCGTCGGCCCGGTCAAGCGGATGATCCTGTCGACCGATCTGCCCGCCGCCCGGCGCGGCATGGCCAACCTGCTCGGCTCGTCGTCGGGCTCGATCCGCGGCGAACTGGAGTCGCTGGCCCGGAAATTGAACATCACGATCTGAAATGTTCCGGCCCGCCGCGCCGGTACACCTAACAAATCGTTGATCGGTCAGCTCAAATGAGTTATCCACAAGGTGTAATCGGGTGGTCCGCGGGGGCGGGCCCGATCTGTCATCCCGATATGATACAGCCCCCGGGGTCGAGTACGGCGCGGGACGGCACCGCGGGCGCGCCGAGTGTGGGATCAGGCCGGATGGCGCTGGATACGGGGAACAGCCCCGAAGAGTTTCGGGATCATCCCGACTGGAAGGACATGGCGCCCTCCGTCACGGATGCGCCGACTCTCGGCGACGGGCTGCGCATCGCCAGGACCCATTCGGGCCGCTCGCTGGCCGAGCTCTCGAGCATCACCCGGGTGCCGGCCCGCTATCTGACGGCGCTGGAGCAGAACGACTTCTCGGTGCTGCCCAACCGGGTGTTCTCGATCGGCTATGTGCGCGCCTATGCGGCCGCGCTCGGCCTTGACGAACAGCTGGCGGTCGAGCGCTTCAAGCGCGAGAGCCCCGATCCGTCGGTGCCGCTGCAGCCGCCGGTCGGCGTCGCCTTCGAGGAGGTCAAACGCTATTCGCCGCGCCTGATCGCCGCCGGCCTGGCGCTGGTGCTGGCGGTGGTCGGCTGGAACGTCTTCCAGCGCGTCAGCCTGATGCGGGCGCCCGAGCCGTCGGACATCGCCGCCGTTCCCGAAAGCTGGACCCTCGGCGCCGTGCCGGGCCAGGAACAGTTCATGCGCCTGACCGCGCCGCGCCCGGCTCCGCCGGACCAGACGGTGCCGGCCCTCTACATCACCCCGGGCCTCGAGGCCGAGCTGACCGGCCTCGATCCCGCCTCGCCCGAGGGCCTGGCCGCGGCCGCCGCCGCCGCCCCGCCGGTGCAGAAGGCCTTCAATCCGCGCGGAGCCATCTACGGGGCCTCGGCCAGCGCCTCCCAGGTCGTGCTCCAGGCCCGCAAGTCGGCCTATCTGATCGTGCGCATGGCCGACGGGCGCGTGCTGTTCGCCCGCCAGCTGGCCGCCGGCGACGCCTGGCGGGCCCCCCTCGGGGTCGCGGCCACGGTCGAGGTGCAGGATGTGTCGGCCTTCGACGTCTATCTGAACGGCGAGCACGGCGGCGTGCTTGAGGCGGCGCAGACGTCGCTGAACCAGCTCAATTCGCGGGCCCAGACCCTGGCCCGTCAGGCGGCCGCCGAGATCACCGCCCGCACCGAGGCGGCCCGCACCGCCGCGGTGCAGGCCCGGGCCCAGGCCCAGCTCCAGGCCGCCAGCGCCGTCGAGAATGTCGCCATGTCCGCGACCGGCGGCTGATCCCGACGCCTTGCGTCGTGGCCATGCCACACTCCTGCGCCTATGTTGCGTCCAGCATGAGCCACGATCCCACCTCCCAACTCGCGCATGTGCGCCCGTGGCGCCATATCGAGCGCCGCAAGAGCCGCCGGATCATGGTCGGCGACGTGCCCGTGGGCGGCGACGCGCCGATCACCGTCCAGTCGATGACCAACACCCCGACCTCGGACGCGGCGGCGACCCTCGGGCAGATCCGCCGCCTCGAGGAGGCCGGCGCCGACATCGTCCGCGTCTCCTGCCCGGACGCGGACTCCACCGCCGCCCTGCGGACCATCGCCCGCGAGGCCCGCGTGCCGCTGGTCGCCGACATCCATTTCCACTATCGCCGCGGCATCGAGGCGGCCGAGGCCGGGGCCGCCTGCCTGCGCATCAACCCCGGGAACATCGGCTCGCCCGACCGCGTCCGCGAGGTCATCCAGGCGGCCCGGGACCACGGCTGCTCGATGCGCATCGGCGTCAACGCCGGCTCGCTGGAGCGCGACCTGCTCGAGAAATACGGCGAGCCCTGTCCGGAGGCCATGGTCGAGAGCGCCCTCAACCACGCCCGCATCCTGCAGGACCACGACTTCCACGAGTTCAAGATCTCGGTGAAGGCCTCCGATCCCTTCCTCACCGTGGCCGCCTACCAGCAGCTGGCCGAGGCCATCGACTGTCCGCTGCATCTCGGCGTCACCGAGGCGGGGCCGCTGCGGGCCGGAACGATCAAGTCGGCGATCGGCATGGGTTCGATGCTGTGGGCCGGCATCGGCGACACCATCCGCGTCAGCCTCGCCGCCGACCCGGTCGAGGAGGTCAAGGTCGGCTTCGACATCCTCAAGTCGCTCGGCCTGCGCCACCGGGGGGTCAACATCATCGCCTGCCCGTCGTGCGCGCGGCAGGGGTTCAACGTCATCGAGACCGTCGGCGTGCTCGAGGAGAGGCTGGCCCACCTCACCACGCCGATGTCGCTGTCGATCATCGGCTGCGTGGTCAACGGCCCGGGCGAGGCGCTCTACACCGACGTCGGCTTCACCGGCGGCGGCAAGGGGGCGGGCATGGTCTATCTGGACGGCAAGACCGCCCACAAACTGGCCAACGAAGGCATGATCGACCACCTCGTCGGCCTGGTCGAGGCCAAGGCGGCCGAGCTTGACGCCGCCCGCGCCCGGACCGCCGCCCTTGAAGCCGCCGAGTGACATGAAGCTCTACATCACCGCAGCCTCCCCCTACGCCCGCAAATGCCGCATCGTGGCGCGCGAGAAGGGGCTGGCCGACCGCATCGAGGAGGTCGCGGTCGATCCCTACGCCAATGCGCCCGAACTGCTGGCCTGCAATCCGCTGGTCCAGGTTCCGACCCTGATCGCCGAGGACGGGCTGCCGCTGAACGACAGTCCGGTGATCTGCGAATATCTCGACGCGCTCGGCGACGGGCCGCGGCTGCTGCCCGAGGGCGGGGCGGAGCGGCTGCGGGTGCGCCGGCTGGAGACCCTGGCCAACGGCGCCCTGGAGATGGGGGTCAAGCTGCTGCTCGAGAAGCGGCGGCCGGAGCAGGAGCGGTCGCCGTCGTGGATGGTGCGCTGGACGGCCAACATGGGCCGGGCCCTCGACGCGCTGGAGGCGGCGGCGCCGGACGCCGCCCGCCTCGACATGGGGGTGATCACCGCCGGGGTGGCGGTGACCTGGACAGGATTCCGCCATCCGGACTTCGACTGGAAGGCGGGCCGGCCGAAACTGGCGGCCTTGCAATCGGCGCTCGAGGCCCGGCCGAGCTTCCGCGAAACCGCGCCCGTCTAGGGAACGATCCCCGCCAGCTGGAGCGCCTGGTAGCCGGCCAGCAGGATGATCAGGCCGCCGACGCCGTAGGTCAGGATTTTCGCCGGGACGCGCTTGGTGATCCAGCCGGCGAACGGCGCGGCGACCAGGCCGCCGACGATCAGGCCGCCGATGGCCCAGGCGTGATGCTCCAGGGCGCCCCCGTCCCAGCGGCCGGTCAGAAGCGCGACGAGGAAGGCGGCGGAAATCGCGCTGGTGACCAGCAGTTCGGCGGTGTTGGCCGTGCCGATGGCGCGGCGCGGCTCGGCCCCGGCGCCGACGAGGGTCGAGGTCACCGTCGGGCCCCAGCCGCCGCCGCCGATGGAGTCGAGAAAGCCGCCGACCACGCCGAGCGGACCGCTGAGACGCGGCGGGAACTCGCGGTGCTTGACGTCGTGACCGGCCCGCCACAGCACCCACGCCCCGATCAGCAGCAGATAGGCCAGGATGAACGGCTTGATGGTCTCGCCCGGCACCCCGGTCAGCACATAGGCCCCGAGTACGCCGCCCACCACGCCGCCGGCCGCCAGACGCCAGAACAGTCCCCACAGGATGTTCCGGTGCAGGAAGTGGGACACGGCCGACGCCCCGCCGATGAAGATCTTGGCGACGTGGACGCTGGCCGAGGCGGTGGCCGGCGGCACGCCGAAGGCCAGCAGGACGGTGTTGGCGATGACGCCGTAAGCCATGCCCAGGGCGCCGTCGACGATCTGCGCCAGCAGGCCGACCGCCAGGAACAGGAGGAAGGTGTCCATACGCCTCCTTCGCATCGGCGAAGCCTGCGGTCATTCGCTGAATGACAGGGCGGCGCAATTGGTTGCCGCCGGGTCCATCGACAGATCGCCGGCCGGCGCGCTAAGGCTCCCGTCCCCGTCACCCAAGGAAACCGCTCCCTTGCGACTGCCCCAGGCCCGGCTCGATCAGGTGCTCGACCGCTTCCACCAGGTGGAGGCGCGGATGGGCTCGGCCAGCGACGGGGCCGAGATCGTGCGCCTGTCGAAGGAGCACGCCGAGATGAAGCCGGTGGTCGACGCCGTCTCCGCCCTGGCTCGCGCCCGCGCCGAGATGGACGATCTCGAGACCATGGCGGCCGATCCCGAGATGGCCGAAATGGCCGCCGGGGAGCTGGAGGCGCTGAAGGCCCGGCTGCCGGAGCTGGAGCGCGACGTCGCCCTGCTGCTGGCTCCGCGCGACGCCGACGAGAACGCCTCGGCCGTGCTGGAGGTGCGCGCCGGCACCGGCGGCGACGAGGCCGCCCTGTTCGCCGGCGACCTGTTCCGCATGTACGCCCGCTACGCCCAGACGCGCGGCTGGCGGGTCGAGGTCGACAGCGCCACCGAGGGCGAGGCCGGCGGCTACAAGGAGGTCATCGCCACCGTCACCGGCGAGGGCGTGTTCGGCCGGCTCAAGTTCGAAAGCGGCGTCCACCGCGTCCAGCGCGTGCCGACCACCGAGGCCGGCGGCCGCATCCACACCTCGGCCGCCACCGTCGCCGTCCTGCCCGAGGTCGAGGACGTCGACATCGAGATCCAGGACAAGGACATCCGCATCGACACCTTCCGCGCCTCCGGCTCGGGCGGCCAGCACGTCAACAAGACCGATTCCGCCGTGCGCATCACCCACCTGCCGTCCGGCATCGTGGTGACCTCCTCCGAGAAGAGCCAGCACGTCAACCGCGACAAGGCGATGAAGAACCTGCGCGTCCGGCTCTACGACATGCAGCGCCAGGAGAAGGACCTGGCCCGCTCCAGCGCCCGCAAGTCGCAGGTCGGCTCGGGCGACCGCTCCGAGCGCATCCGCACCTACAACTTCCCGCAGGGCCGGGTCACCGACCACCGCATCGGCCTGACCCTGCACAGCCTGCCGCAGATCCTCGAGGGCGACCTCGACCCGCTGCTCAACGCCCTGATCGCCGAGGACCAGGCCGCCCGCCTCGCCGATCTGGAGGCGGAGCTGGGGTGAGGGACGGAGCAGGGGTGCGATCGTAACCGTCCGCGCTCTTGTCATCCGGCCGAAGCGAAGCGGAGAGCCGGGACGGAGGCTGCACACCACCCAAGCCTCCCGGAAGCTGCGTCAGCAGCTATCCGGGAGACGGGTCAGGACAGCGCGAAGGCAACCCGTCTCCCGAATAACCGCTTCGCGATTTCCGGGAGGATGAACGGGGCGTCGGGGCGTCCCGGCTCTCCGCTTCGCTTCGGCCGGCGACAAGGCGCCCAAACCTTCGGATGCAGAGCGGCCCTACCCTTCCACCGTCAACGCCCCGCCCTCGACCCGCACGAACTGCGCCCGGCCGCGCAGCGGCGCGAACAGCTCCGGCTCCGTGCCGGGCAGAAACGCCTGCAGCCCCAGGGACGTGCTTTGGGCCTCGATCTCGTCGAACAGGGCGGCGCGGCGGCGGGTGTCGAGGTGGGCGGGGGCTTCGTCCAGCAGCAGGACCGGCGCGGCGCCCTGGCCCGACAGCCGGGCGATCTGGGCGAGGATCAGGTTCAGCACCAGGGCCTTCTGCTCGCCCGAGGAGCCTTCGGCGGCGGGCCGGTTCTTGTCGCGGTGCAGGGCGGTCAGGTCGGAGCGGTGCGGGCCGTACAGCGACCGCCCGGCGGCGGCGTCGCGTAGTCGAAATCTCGCAAACCCCTCGCGAAGCGTCGCCGAAATCGTCGATTTATCCGCCCCGGCCGTCGCCGAATTCTCCGCCTCTCCGGACAGTCCCAGGTCGGCCTGCGGGAAGGGCCGGTCGCCGCGTTCGTCGATGGCCGCCTGCAGCGTTGTCAGGGCGGCGGCGCGGGCGAGGGCGGCGGCGGCCCCCGCCTCTGCGAGCCGCAGCTCCAGCGCGTCGAGCCACAGCGGGTCGGCCGGCTGGCCCTCGGACCCCTCGGTCAGCAGCCGCAGCCGCTCGCGCAGGGCCTTCTCATAGGCCGAGACCGAGGCGGCGTGGTCCGGGTCGGCCGCGAACACCAGCCGGTCGAAGAACCTCAGCCGGTCGGCGCGGGCGTCGGAGAACAGCCGGTCCTGCTCCGGCGTGGCCCAGACCGGGCGCAGATGGTCCAGCAACCGCCCCGGCGGGGCGGTCTCGCCGTCGATGCGGACGATGCGCCGCGCCGCGCCGGGCGACTGGACGCCGGTGCCCAGCCTGGTCTCGTCGTCGCCGTCGGTCAGCACCGCCGCCACGGCCCAGGCGCGGCCGGTCGCCTCGCCCGGCTCGCGCCGGCCCATCTCGGGGGCGGTCGCCCCGCGCAGCCCCTTGCCGGGCGTGAACAGGCTGATCGCCTCCAGCAGATTGGTCTTGCCGGCGCCGTTGGGGCCGTGGAGCACGACGGCCCCCGCCGCGATCGACAGGGTGGCGGCCGCATAGGAGCGGAAGTCGGTGAGGGTGAGGGCGGTGATCATGATGCAATGCTCCCCCTCCGGGGGAGCTGTCCGCGCAGCGGACTGAGGGGGCTCGAGCGCAGCGCGGGTTCGGCCCCCCCCCCCATGCTGCGCCTGGTCCCCCCCCCCCGCTCGGGGGTGCGTGAATTC
>NZ_CALMZS010000039.1 GCF_937870815.1 uncultured Brevundimonas sp. | reverse complement strand
ATCAGCCACCCGTGGCTGAACCGCGCCGTCGAGACCGCCCAGAAGCGGGTCGAGACCCGCAACTACGACATCCGCAAGAACCTGCTGAAATACGACGACGTCGTCAACGACCAGCGCAAGGCGGTGTTCGAGCAGCGCCAGGAATTCATGGACTCGACCGACCTGTCCGAACTGGTCGGCGAGTTCCGCAACGACGTCATCTCCGACCTGATCGAAAAACATATGCCGCCCAAGGCCTATGCCGAGCAGTGGGACATCGACGGCCTCGACGAGAAGGTCAAGTCGACCCTCGGTCTGGAGCTGCCGCTGCACGACTGGGCCGCCGAGGAAGGCGTCTCGAACGAGGAGATCGAGGAGCGGCTGGTGGCCGCCGCCGACGCCCGCGCCGCCGAACGGCTGGCGCTGATCGGGGCCGAGCAGACCCGCGGTCTGGAAAAGCAGTTCATGCTCCAGATGATCGACATGAGCTGGCGCGAGCACCTGGTCCATCTCGACCACCTGCGCGGGGTCATCGGCCTGCGCGGCTACGGCCAGCGCGACCCGCTGAACGAATACAAGACCGAGGCCTTCAACCTGTTCGAGACGCTGCTCTACGAGCTGCGCCACAACGTCACCCGCTGGCTGATGACGGTCGAATTCCGCTTCGAGGCGCCGCCGCCCATGGAGCTGCCCGAGTTCCAGGAGATCCACCTGAATCCCGGCACCGGCGAGAACGAGATGGCCGACCCCATGGCCCAGCTGCCCGAGGGCCTGCTGCAGGGCGAGGACCGCGCCCGGCTGCCGGTCGAGACCCTGCCGGTCAACTGGGCGCGCACCCCGCGCAACGCCGACTGCCCGTGCGGCTCCGGCCGCAAATTCAAACACTGCCACGGGGCGCTGGTCTAGAGCCTGATCGGTTGAGGAGGAATCGCTTCGCGATTCCGCCGAGGCCGTGAATCAGGCTCCAGGGCGCCGTCGCCCTCGGCTTGAGCCCGGGAGCGTTTCGCGGGAATGAGGGGCATGAGCTTCAAGCCCCTGTTCTCCCGCGCCCTGTCGCTCGACCCCGGGCGGCTGCATTTCGCGGCCCATAGCCACCATCTGTGGCCCGACGCCTCGTTCGACGGCCAGGTCCGGGCCTGGGTCGAGGCGAACAAATTCGCCGACCGCAAATGGGACCTGATCTTCGGCGAGGTCGTCCCGGAGGCCCAGGGCCAGGTGGCCCGCGAGCTGAACCTGCCGTCGCCGGACACGGTCGTGTTCGCGCCCAACACCCACGACTTCCTGCTGCGGCTCTTCTCGGGCCTTGAGAGGAAGCCGGCGCGGATCCTGTCCACGGACGGCGAATTCCATTCGTTCCGCCGCCAGGGCGAGCGCTGGGAGGAGGCCGGCGAGGCGGCGATCACCCGTATCCCGCTGCACCCGTTCGAGACCTTCGACGACCGCTTCGTCGAGGCGGCGCGGACCGGCGGTTTCGACTGGATCGTCGTCAGCCAGATCTTCTTCAGGACCGGCCAGGTCTTCGGCCGGATCGCCGACCTCGCCGCCCTGGCCGACCCGGCCGGGCCGTGGGTGCTGGTCGACGGCTATCACGGCTTCATGGCCGCGCCGACCGACCTTTCGGCCGTCGCCGACCGGCTGTTCTACGTCGCCGGGGGCTATAAATACGCCATGTCCGGCGAGGGCGCGGGCCTGCTGCACGCCCCGGACGGCTTCTGCCCGCGGCCGGTCGAGACCGGCTGGTTCGCCGAGTTCGGCGACCTGACCGGCCGGCCCGAGGCGGTCCGCTACCGCGCCGACGCCGGACGCTTCTGGGGCGCGACCTTCGATCCCACGCCGCTGTACCGCTTCAACGCCGTGCGCCGGATGCTCGACGAAGCGGGCCTGACCACCGCGGCGATCGCCGGTCACGCGCGCGGGCTGATGCGGCGCCTCCAGGACGCCGCCGCCGCGGGCGAGGCCGGGCGGCTGGCGGACGCCGGATTGGCCAATCCGGTGTCGAACGAGACCGGGCGGGCGCGCTTTCTCGCCTTCCGCCATCCCGACGCCCAGGCGTGGCGGGCCCGGCTGCTGGAGGCCGATGTGGTCACCGACGTGCGCGACGACACGATCCGCTTCGGCTTCGGCCTGTATCAGGACGAGGCGGACGTCGAACGGCTGATCGAGGTCTGCAACCGGGTGCTGTGACGGCTGTTGTCCACAGCTTGTCCACAGCTACGCCCGGGCGATACATCCGCGACATCGGGGCCGATACTTCAGGGACAAGACCCGCGACAACCGCGACATCGGCGACATTTCAGAAGAAGGTGGCGTCGTCCTGCTTCTTCGGCTCCGGAGCCTTGCGCGGCGCCGGCGGGGCGGCCGGGCGGGCCGGAGCGGGCGCCGGCGTCGCGCCGGGAGCCGCCGCCGGCTCGCCGTCGGCGGGCGCGAGAGGGGGCAGGGTCGGATAGGCCAGGCCGCCGGGGCCGCCCTCGCCCGGATAGGCCGTCGACGGCGCTCCCCCGTCGGGCCCGACCACGGAGGGACTGACCCGGTCGGGCGCGTCGAGGTCGTCGCGGACGAAGGCCCACGAGCGGCTGTCCGAACAGGCGCAGGCCTTCATATAGCCCTCGCGGTCGCGCCAGATCACCAGCGGATAGCCGATCGTCAGGCCTTCCCCGCGCAGGGCCCCGGTCAGTTCGCCGACGAAATCGCGCCCCGCCTCGACCACCGCCCCCCGCGCCAGGCTGCCGTCGGCGGCGGGAATGCCGGCCGCGGTCCAGTTGTTCGACGGCGTGGCGGTCCAGCGCTGGTACAGCGTCCAGTCGCGCGTCAGCCACAGCTCGGCCACGGTGGCCCGCTCCGCCGCCGTCGATTGCGCCAGCCCCTCCCGGTCCGGCCGCGCGAAGACGATGATCCGCACCTCGACCCCGGCCGCCCTCAGCTTGGGCGCCTCCTCGCGCTCGTAGCGCTGCATGGCCGCCGAGTCGCGATAGCCGACGATGTACAGCGGCTCGCCGCCGCCGCCGGCCGACAGCCACGACGACTCGTCCAGCAGCTGCTGGATAAGCGCCTGGTTGCGGGTCACCGTCACCGGCTGGAAGCGGGCGTAGAAATGCTGATAGGCCCAGAAGCCGCCGATCGCGAGGATCAGCCCCGTCAGGGCGGCGAGGGCTGACCAGACGAATATCCGACGCATACGGCGGCGCTCCAGCTTCACTGTGCCGGGCAGGTTAACCCCTGCCGACGCTTTGCGCACCCCCGAACGTCGGGGAGGCGAACCTTATCGTCCCTGCCGCTCGACGACATCCACTTCCTGACTGACAAGAACCTGGAACCGCTGTTCGAACTCGGTGGTCCGGTCGGCGTATTTCATCAGCGAGGCCACGCTGTCCCCGCGAAGAAGCGCCCGCCGCGCCTCGTCCATCATTGCGGCGGCGCCCTCCAGTTCCTTGAACATCGCCAGGTGCACTGGCGCCAGCCCGTCGCGGATGCCGTTCAGCCGGGGGTCCTGGTGGTCGACGGACACCTCCCGTTCGATGGCGGCCTGCCCGCGGGTGTTCTCCCCCGTCATGCAGCCCACGGCGCGCTCCATGCCGGCGCCGGCGTCTTCGGGGCGGACAAGGTTGAGGGTGCCGCGCTGGAAGGCGGCGAAGCCTTCGTAGAAGCAGGCCAGGCTGGTCACCTGCGCATAGCTGGAGCTGTCCGAAGGCACCATCGGCAAACGGGCCCGCAGCATCAGGGATTGAGCCTCGATCACGGCTACCGAGCCTCTCACCAGCGCGGTCGCGGACTGTTCGATCCGGGCCTGATCGCCGGCCGTCAGCGCGTCACCAAGCCCCTCCACCGCCGCCAGCAGCTCATCGACCCCGGCCGAAAAGCGGGCGATGTCGACCACCACCCGGTCGACCAGGCGCAGTTCGACCGGATCGGCCTCGCCGGCGACCCGGGGCAGCGAATTCAGTCTGCGGACGATGTCCTGTATCTCGCGGCGCGAGCTCGCCAGATCACCGCGCATGGCGGCGATCGCCGCGCTCATCTCGTCCGGCGTCCGGGCGCCGGCGTAGGCGGGGTCGGAGGCGACCTTCACCAGCAGGCTGGTGACCCGCTCCGCCGCCTCGGTCGCCACGCGCATATGATCGATGGCGGCGTCGCCCTGCGCCCCGGGAACGATCACCTGCGCCGCGGCCACGGAGGGCGCCGCAAGCGGGGCGGCGAGCGGGGCGAACCCCAGGATCAGCGCGGCGAGCGCCGCCAATGGTCTGCGCATGTTCCCCCCCACGGACCTTGCCAACCAGAACGCGCGCGGCGCGGCTGTCAAGTCCGTAGTCTACCCCATGGTCGGGATGACGAAGCTCGAATCCGCGTGCTCCAGCTCGCTGTCGGGCCAGCGGGCGGTGACGGTCTTGACCCTGGTCCAGAATTTCACCCCCTCCATGCCGTGCTGGTTGGTGTCGCCGAAGGCCGAGCGCTTCCAGCCGCCGAAGGTGTGGTAGGCCACCGGCACCGGGATCGGCACATTGATCCCGACCATGCCGACATTGACCCGGGCGGCGAAGTCGCGGGCGGCGCGGCCGTTCTGGGTGAAGATGGCGACGCCGTTGCCGTATTGGTGCCGCGACGGCAGGCTCAGGGCCTCCTCGAACGAATTGGCGCGGACGATCTGCAGCACCGGGCCGAAGATCTCCTCCCTGTAGGACTCCATCTCCGGGGTGACGTGGTCGAACAGCGACGGGCCGATGAAATAGCCGTTCTCATGGCCCTGCAGGCTGAAGCCGCGCCCGTCGACGACCAGTTCGGCGCCTTCCTGGACGCCCTTTTCGATCCAGCCCTCGACCCGCGCCCTGTGCTGGGCCGTGACCACCGGGCCGTAGTGGGCCCCGGCGTCGGTCGAGACGCCGACCCGCAGCGACGGAATCTCGGCCACCATCCGCTCGCGCAGAATGTCGGCGGTCTGCTTGCCGACGGGGACGACCACCGGCAGGGCCATGCAGCGCTCGCCGGCCGAGCCGTAGGCGGCGCCCGACAGATCCTTGATCACCTGGTCCATGTCGGCGTCGGGCAGGACGATGCCGTGGTTCTTGGCTCCGCCCATGGCCTGGACGCGTTTCCCGTGCGCCGCGCCGGTCTGGTAGACGTAGTGGGCGATGTCCGAACTGCCCACGAAGCTGACCGCATGGACCAGCGGATGGGTCAGGATGGCGTCGACGGCCGCCTTGTCGCCGTGGACCACGTTCAGCACCCCGGCCGGGGCCCCCGCCTCCATCATCAGCTCGGCCAGCCGCACCGGCGTCGACGGATCGCGCTCCGACGGCTTGAGGATGAAGGTGTTGCCGACGGCGATGGCCACGCCGAACATCCACATCGGGATCATGGCCGGGAAGTTGAACGGGGTGATGCCGGCCACCACGCCGAGCGGCTGGCGCATCGAATAGACGTCGATGCCGGGGCCGGCGCCCCAGGTGTATTCGCCCTTCAGGGCGTGCGGGACGCCGCAGGCGAATTCGATGACCTCCAGGCCGCGCTGGATGTCGCCTTTCGAATCGGCGATGACCTTGCCGTGCTCCGAGCTGAGCAGTTCGGCCAGCTCGGCCATATTGGCCTCGACCAGCCGCTTGAACTCGAACATCACCCGGGCCCGGCGCTGGGGGTTGGTCGAGGACCAGCCGTCGAAGGCGTTCTGGGCCGCCTGCACCGCCCGGTCCAGCTCCGCCGCCGAGGCCAGCTGCACCCGCGCCTGGACCTCGCCGGTGTTCGGGTCGAACACGTCCGAGAACCGGCCCGAGCCGCCCGTGAAACTGGCGCCGTCGATGAAGTGGTCGATGTCGCGCATGCTGAAGCGTCTCCCTGAAATCGGCTGTTCTGGTTGGCGCGCGGTTTAGACCGCCGGGCGCGCCGGCGCCAGTGTCGGGCCGTGCGTCACACCGCGGCGTCGAACAGGGCGTCGCGGGCCGCGTCGGCCCGCAGCATCGGAAAGAAATGGGTGCCGCCGTGGACGGTCTCGACGCTGACGCGGGGCAGGCGGCGCGGATGGTCGGGCACATGGCAGGTCGACCCGGCCTCGCCCTTGAGGATGCGCACCGGCCGGTCCAGCCGCTTCAGGGCCCGCCACGGATCGTGGCCCTGGGCCGCGTAGTTCGAGGCCTCCCACTCCGGCGGGCAGGCGAGAACCAGGCCGTCGGCCGTCTCGACCAGGCCGTCGGCCAGGTAGTCGGCCAGCATGATCTCGGGCCAGCCGCGGAAGGCGCCGCGGCCGGTGTAGGCCGCCATGGCCTGTTCGCGGCTGTCGAACACCGCGCGCCGGCGTCGCGCGGCCTTCACCAGCGGAAGGCGCGAGGCCAGCCGGTGAACCACCGGCAGCTGCAGGGCCGTCACCACCCAGCGGCGCCAGATCACCGGATCGAGCAGCACCAGTTTCGAGACCCGGGACGGCCGCTCGACCGCCGCCAGCAGGGCCGTGGTGGCCCCCATGGAGTGGCCGGCCACCACCGCCGGCGGCCCCTCCAGCGCGTCCAGCAGGGCGACCAGGTCGTCGCGGTGGTCGGTCCAGGCGCGCCGCCCGCGGGGCTCGGCCGGCAACCGGGTGAGGCCGTGGCCGCGCAGGTCCGGGGCCCAGATCCGCAGGGTTCCCGACAGCGGCGCCAGCAGGCTGCGGTAGGTCATGGCGTTGAAGCCGTTGGCGTGCACGAAGACCAGGTCGACCGGCCGCTTGGGATCGCCGAAATCCAGCACGCTCATCTCGCCCCCGCCCCAGCGGTTGTCCACCGGCAGGCTCAGGCGGCGGGGCGGGGAGAGCCGGATCGCGTCCATTCAGGGCAGATAGACGGTTGGGCCGGTGATTGCCAGCGGCCGCCGGTCCGCCCATCCCGCCGGACCGGCGGAATTCCCTATTGGCAGGCGGGACAGCGCCCGTGGGCCTCGATCGTGGTCCGCTCGATGGCGTAGCCGGCGGCGTCGGCGGCGCGGCCCAGCTCCCCGGCCACCGGCGACGACACCTCCTCGGTCGCGCCGCAGCAGTCGCAGATCAGGAAGGCCGCCGCATGGTCGCGGCCGCCGGAGGCGCAGGCCACATAGGCGCTGATCGAGGCGATGCGGTGGGCCAGCCCCTTGCGCTCGAGAAACTCCAGCGCGCGATAGACGGTCGGCGGCTTGGCCGGC
>NZ_CALMZS010000038.1 GCF_937870815.1 uncultured Brevundimonas sp. | reverse complement strand
TAGTTGCGCATGGCCTCGGGCAGATAGCCCATCTCGGCGTATTCGTGCACCGCCTGGGCCCCGTGCCGCTTCGACAGCTTGGCGCCGTCCGGCCCGTGGATCAGCGGGATGTGGGCGAAGACCGGGCGGGGCCAGCCGAGGGCGTCGTAGATCAGGCTCTGCCGGGCGGCGTTGTTCAGGTGATCGTCGCCGCGGATCACGTGCGTCACGCCCATGTCGTGGTCGTCGACCACCACGGCCAGATTATAGGTGGGGGCCCCGTCCGAGCGCAGGATGACGAGATCGTCGAGCGCGGCCGAGTCCCAGCGCACCGGCCCCTGGACCGCGTCCTCGACCACGACGGGAGCGTCGGCCGGGCGACGGAAGCGCACCGTATGGGGCCGGGACAGATCGTCGACGGTCGGGGGGCGGTCGCGCCACGGCGACTCGAAGGTCCGACCCTCGGCCCTGGCGGCGTCGCGCAGGGCCCCGGTCTCCTCGGCGGTCAGGAAGTCGCGGTAGGCATGGCCGGTCTCGAGCAGAATATTCGCCGCCTCGCGATGCCGGTCGGCGCGCGAAAACTGGAACACCGGCTCGTCGTCGGCGAACAGGCCCAGCCAGCTCAGTCCGTCGAAGATGGCTCCGACGGCCGCCTCGGTGGAGCGCTCGCGGTCCGTGTCCTCGACCCGGATCAGGAAGCGGCCGTCATGGTGTTTCGCGTACAGCCAGTTGAAAAGCGCCGTGCGAGCGCCGCCTATGTGCAGGAAGCCGGTCGGCGAGGGGGCGAAGCGGGTGACGACGGCGGGCGCGGAGGGGGGCGGGGAGGTCATGGCGGGCGTTATACCGCCCGTTCCGGTTCTGCCCAGCCTCGGCGCTCGGCTGGCCGGTTTTCTGCGCGCCCAGATCGCCGCCCAGACGCTGCGCTGGCGGCTGTGGGCCCCTGTGGCCCTGGGCGGGGGCTGCGCCGTCTTTTTTTCGTTGAAGGCCGAGCCGGCGGCGGGGCCGCTGCTGGCCGGCGCCGTGGCGGCGGCCGCGGCCTGGCTGGCGGCGCGGCGGATGGGGCTCGGCCGGCTCTGGACCCTGCCGTTGATGCTGCTGGCCTGTTTCGCCCTCGGCGTCGCCGTGGCCAAGCTGCGCACCGACGCGGTGACGGCCCCGATCGCGCCGTCCATGGCCCGGCCGACCGTGGTCGAAGGCTGGGTCGTCGATGTCGACAGCCCCGGGGCCGCCGGGCCGCGCGTGGTCATCGCCCCGGTCCGCGTCCGCGGCCTGGCGCCGCGGGACACGCCCGTGCGTCTGCGCGCCACCGTACGTGGAGCCGCGCCGGAGCCGGGCGAGCCGGTGCGGCTGTTCGCCATTCTCAACCCCCCGCCCGCGCCCGCCAGCCCCGGGGCCTACGACTTCGGCCGCACCGCCTTCTTCCAGGGCATGGGCGGGGTGGCCTTCGGTCTGGGGGCGGTGCGGCCGGCCGCGCTGCCCGCGCCGCCGTGGCGGTTGCGGCTGGAGATGTGGATCAATGCGGTGCGCTACGATCTGGCCAGACGGATCGTGGCGCGGCAGGGCGAGCGGGCCGGGGGCATCGCCGCCGCCATGACCACGGGGCACGAGGCCTGGCTCGATACGGCCGATGTCGAGGTGATGCGGGACTCGGGCCTGGCCCATATCCTGTCGATCTCTGGTCTGCATATGGCCGTGGTCGGCGGCTTCGCCTTCTTCCTCGTGCGCCTGCTGGTCGCCGCCTGGCCGTGGCTGGCCCTGCGCGTTCCGGGCAAGAAGGTGGCGGCCTGGGCGGGGCTGCTGGCGGTCGGGACCTATCTGGTGATCTCGGGCCATCCGCCCCCGGCCGAGCGGGCCGCCGTCACCGCCTCCATCGCCTTCCTCGCCATCCTGCTGGACCGGCAGGCCATCACCATGCACGCCCTGGCCGTCGCCGCCTTCGTCGTGCTGCTGCTGCAGCCCGAGGCCATCGTCACGCCCGGCTTCCAGATGTCGTTCGCGGCGACGGCGGCGCTGGTGGCGCTGGTCGAGGCGTGGCCGGTCCGGCCGCGCGAGATTTCCGCCCCCTGGCCGATCCTGCTGGTCCAGCGGGGCGGCGCCTGGGTCGGCGCGGCCGTCCTCGCCAGCCTGGTGGCGGGCGCGGCCACCGGGCCGTTCGCCATGCAGCATTTCAACCGCACCGCCATCTACGGCCTGGCCGCCAATCTGGCCACGGCGCCGGTGTCGGACTTCCTGATCATGCCGGCGCTGACGCTCGGCGCCCTGCTGGAGCCGCTCGGAGCGGGCGCGCCCCTGCTGTGGCTGGCGGCGCGGGGCATCGAACTGATGCTGGCCATCGGGACCTGGACGGCGGGCCTGCCCGGCGCGGTGCGGACAGTGGCCAGCGCGCCGGACTTCGTCCTGCCGATCGCCTTTCTCGGAGTGCTGTTCTGCTGCCTGTGGCGCGGGCCCTTACGTTGGCTTGGCCTGCCGTTCGCCGCGGCGGTGATGCTGTGGCCCCGCGCCCCGACCCCCGATCTGTGGATCGGCGACGGCGGGACCAATGCGGCCTGGGTCGAGGCGGGGGAGGCGGTCGTGGCCCGGCCCGGCGTGCGCCGGTTCGCCGTTGACGTCTGGTCCCGGCGGCGCGGCGTCGCGCCGGTCGAACGGCCGGACGCGGGCTGGACCTGCACCCGCTTCTCCTGTGCGCCGGAGACAGCAGACGCCGGACCGCTGGCCCTGTGGTGGGGCAAGGGCGCGCCATCGGTGGAACAGCTGGACGCCCTGTGCGCGGCGGCGCCGGTCGTTAGCGTCCGCGCCCCGGTCGCCGCCCTGCCGGCCTCATGCGGGGAACGTCTGGTGCTGGACGGCGTGGACTACGCCCGCGGCGGGGCGGTCGAGCTGTGGCGCGACGGACCGGCGGCGGACAATCTCTGGCGCGCCGTCTGGTCGGCGGAGGTGCGCGGCGACCGGCCGTGGAGCCGCACGGGAGACCCAAACGTCAGTGATAGCGGCGGATGAGTCCGACCAGCTTGCCCTGCACCTCGACCCGGTCAGGGCCGTAGATCTTGGTCTCGTAGTTCCGGTTGGCGGGTTCCAGGGCGATCGAACCGCCCTTCTTGCGCAGCCGCTTGAGGGTGGCTTCCTCGCCCTCGACCAGGGCCACGACGATCTCGCCCGAGGTGGCCGTGTCGACCGATTTGATGATCACCAGATCGCCATTGAGGATGCCCGCCTCGATCATCGAATCGCCCTCGATCTCGAGCAGATAGTGTTCGCCGGCGCCGAGCATGGCCTCGGGCACCGGATAGCGGGCCTGTTCGTGCTCGATGGCGGCGATCGGCGTGCCGGCGGCGATCTTGCCCATCAGCGACAGTTCGCGGGTGTCGTTGGCCG
>NZ_CALMZS010000037.1 GCF_937870815.1 uncultured Brevundimonas sp. | reverse complement strand
TGCGTTTTGCGCTGCCGGATTACTTACGGTCCCTGGAACGAGGTCGTGGACGCGATCCTTCGCGACCTCCACGAGGACGGCGCGCGGCTTCGCCTGAGTTCCCGCGTCGTCTTGACGGGCCGACTGCGCCTGGAGATCCAGCCGGGCGGCGCCGTGCATATGGCGGATGTCGCCTGGCGACGTGGCGATGAAATCGGAGTCCGATTGGTCGAGACGCTTGATGAGACGGTCGAGCGGCAGATCGAGACTCTGCAGCGCGCCGGCGCACGGATGCGTCAATCAAGGTTTCCGGCGCCGAACGACGGCAGCTACTAGCCGCGAACATCGGCGTCAGTGCGGGCAGCGCAGATTTCAGGACCGGCCGATGAGCTGACCGCTTGACGGCACGTCCAACCCAGATGCCCCGGTCCGGCATCGGGTCCAGGCCCGGTCGACCCGGGCGGCCGCAAGCCTTGGACGACCATCAGTGCAGCACTTCGCCGCCGACCGGATCGACCTGGCGAAGTTGGCCGGCCGCGTCCTGGACAAAGACCTCGACCCGAGCGCCCTTGTCGATCAGCGTCGTCGCCCGGACCAATGCGGACTCGATGGCGTCTACGCTGAAGTCGAACTGTCCGGACTTTTGTCCATCGCGGAGAACGCGCCAATCGCCGTCGCCGCGGATCACTGTGAACTGAATGACTTCGGGGTGTATCGCCAAGGGATCACTCCTTCCCTCACCGCCGTGACGCGAGCGGTCGGTTTCCTATCCGGCTTCTCAAGGCAAGTTCAACAGGACCCTGAGCCAGCCGATTTGCTGGAAATGCTCAAGGCCCTCGAAGAGGGGGAAGGCCAGCAGCATGACGAGACCGTCTCTGAGCGTCGTGAGGAAGAACCGTGGCCGGACCTCGATGGTCTCCTGGTCGCGCCACATCGAGAAATTGGGCCAGAAGCGCGGCGTGCGGGCGACATAGGCTGCGTAGGTCGGTCCGAAGGCGTCGGCGAGCCACGCCTCCTCGCGTTTCACCGTGGCGGCGAACACCAGCACGGCGATCAGGACGAATAGCCCTGCGATGGTCGCGCTGCCGGTCTGGGCGCCCATGCCGAAGGCGCCGAGGAAGCTGAAGACATAGAGCGGATTGCGGCTGATCGAATAGGGTCCGCGATCGACGATCTCGGCCTTCTTGCGCCCGCCAATGTAGAGCGAGCACCAGGCCCGGCCGACAATGCAGATGATGATCGCCGCCATGCCGAATGTTTCGAGGCCCTCGTGCCATTCCGTCTCGCCGCCGATGGACTGGGTGATCGCGGCCAGGGCCACGACAGACAGGATCGCGACCAGCAGAACGGCCTTGCGGATCAACTGAACGCGGCGGAGGTCGAGGGGTCGAACGGAGTTTGAGGTGGTCATCTGGAACCCGTCTTTGAGTAGCGACCGCACCGCGCTTCACGCGGCGAAGATCAGAAGGATAGCGTGTCTGTTCGTCGTCGTCTCAGCGTCTGATCCGTTTGATGATCATGGTGAGACCGCGACGGTGATCGGCTGTGAGACCCGACGCAGATCCGGCTTTGGAAAGGTCCATGAACCGAGGGCGGCACAGAAGAAGGCGGGCAGGGGCCGGCCCGTCAGCCGCCAGTGGAGGCCCTGCGGCTTTTCGGTGCGCTCGCCCGCCTCCGGGCGCGGCGCGGTCAAGCGACGGCTCGCTGCTTTTTGGCCCGGAGGCTCCAGCTCGTCATCAGGACCATGGCGATCAGGATGGCGAGCAACACCGCCGTTGATCCAATGGTGCCGAAGCCGAGGCCGCCCTTGTCCGGCGTCTTGGTGAGCAGGTCGCCCATCGTCGCGCCGAATGGTCGGGTCAGCACGAAGGCGATCCAGAACAGCACCGTGCGCGAGATACGGGTGAAGAAGTAGGCGAGCACGGTCAGGCCGATCCCGGCCGCGATGAGCAGATTGCTGAGTCCGTAGCCGAGACCCGAACTGTCGGCCAGGAAGTCTCCAAGGGCGGTGCCCAGGGTGTTGGAGACGAGGATCGCGATCCAGTAGAAGGTTTCGATCTTCGGATCGCGGATGCGATCGACGGCGATCGAGCCCGTCGTCAGGTGCCAGGCCGCGAGCACGGCGACCAGCGTCGTGGCGATAAGGGTCGCGCCGGTCGCGTAACCCAAGCCGAGACTTCGATCCATGAAATCCGAGAGGGTCGTGCCCGCCGTGCTCGTGGCGAGGATGACGGCCCAGTACAGGAAGGGGTGGAACCGCCGGGCCCTCAACTGGAGCGTGAGGGCGACGACGAAGAAGCCGATCAACACCACCGAGCTCGCGGCGTAGCCGATGTTGAGCGTCATCGACAGCAGGTCGCCGCCGGTTTCGCCGACGGTGGTGGCGCAGATTTTCATGACCCAGAAGGCGAAGGTGACCGTGGCGACCTTGCTCGCCGTATCTGCGATCGGAGGAGAACCGGCATGGGTCATGCGGCAAGGCTTTCTGTAGTCGCGCGCTCGAACCCGATCGAAGCGACCAGGCCGGGCTCGCCGGATTGAAGTGAAAGTCGGGCGTCGTGCAGGGCGGCGATCGCGGCCACGAGGGCGAGGCCCAGGCCGGAGCCCGGAGATCCACGGCTGTGATCGAGGCGATAGAAGCGCTGGGTGACCTTCGACAAATCGGCCGACGGGATTCCCGGGCCGTTGTCCCGAACCGCGAGGATGACCCTGCCGTCCTCGATGCGGGCGTCGAGGCCGATGTGAGCCGGCGCGGGCGAGTGGACAATCGCGTTTTCGACCAGGTTGGACACCATCTGAACCAGGAGATCCTCATCTCCGGTGATTGCGGCCCCGGTTTCCGTTCTGAACTCCAGCACGTGCCCGGCTTGCTCGGCGACCGGCTGATAGGCCTCGAACACCCGTTGCATCATCTGGCCGGCGTCGATCGGGCCGAAGCTCGACCGTCCGGCGCCCGCCTCGATCTGGGCGATCCGGAGCAGCGCCGCGAAGATGTCGAGCGTCTGGTCGAGCTCTGTGAGGGAGAGATCGACCGTCGCCTGAAAGGCCTCGACCGTGGTGAGGTTCGCCCTCGCATGTTCCAGGCGATGCCGCAGCCGGTTCAGCGGGGTGCGCAGATCGTGGGCGATATCGGACGAGACATGACGTATCGCCTCCATCGAGGCCTCCAGTCGGTCCAGCATGCGATTGAGGTTCCGGCGCAGCGCCTCGAACTCGGTTCCGAGCCCGATCGGCGGCATTCGGTCGCTCAGATGACCCTGCATGATCCGCGCCGTCGCCGCGTTCACGCGGTCGAGCCGGCGGGCCAGGACGGCGCCCGACGCCAATCCTCCGATCGCCGCGAGCACGGTCATGCCGATCACGCCCCAGATCGTGAGGAGCCCCATCCACTCGCGCAGTTCGTGAATGGCGTAGGTGCTCTTGCCGACCACAAGCGAACCCCGTGGGAGTTGAGTGACCAGCACCTCGATCGTGGCCAGTTCGCCGGACGTTTCCCGACCGTCCGGCGGCGCCGGCGCCGTGACCTCGCTGAAGCCTGCGACGGTGGGCCTTGCTGGAAGCCCGCCCGCGAGGACGCGGCCCTCGGCGTCCAGAACGAGGTATTTCAGCGCGTCGGCGGCCTGGATTCGAGACGCGACCCGGCGCGCCAGGATCGCAGGGTTCTCAGCGCCGCCGTCCGACAACAGAATCCGGGTTTCCGTTCGCAAGTCATCGCGGATCGAAGCGTTCGCATAGCTGGCGACCGACCAATAGAAGGCTGTGAACATCAGGGCGCCGCCGAGCGCGAAGATCACGGCGAACACGGCCGCCAGCCGCAGGGCGGACGAGGCCAGGAATCTAGGCGCGGTCATCGATCATGTATCCCGCGCCACGGACCGTATGGATGAGATCCTGACCGAAGGGCCGATCGACCTTGGCCCTGAGCCGGCTCATATGGGCGTCGACCAGATTGGTCTTCGTATCGAAGTGAAATCCCCAGACCTTGTCCAGCAGCATGGCCCGGGTGACGACTTGACCGCTATGGCGGACAAGAAACTCCAGAAGCCTGAATTCCTGGGGCGTGAGGTCCAGCCGGGTCGATCCGCGCCGCGCCGTCCGGGCGGCGAGATCAAGCTGCAGATCTCCCACGTCGAGGACGGGTCTCAGATCGATGGACGGCGAGCGCCTGCCCAGGGCCTGAACCCGCGCCAGCAACTCGCTGAAGGCGTAGGGCTTGACCAGATAGTCGTCGCCGCCCGCCTCAAAGCCTTCGACACGGTCGCGGACGCCGCCGACCGCGGTCAGGAATATGACGGGCGTCGCCTTGCCCGCGTCGCGAACCGCCCGGACCACGGACAGGCCGTCGCCGCCCGGCACCATCCGATCAATGATCAAGACGTCATGGGCGCCCTCGAGCGCCAGATGCAGGCCGTCGTCCGCCGTCGCGGCCACATCCACCGTATGACCGGCTTCGGTGAGACCGCGCCTCACAAACTCGGCGGTCTCGGCGTCGTCTTCCAGAAGAAGCAGTTTCATGAGCGCGCCCTGGCGACGGGTGCGCCGCCCTGGTGAGGGGCGGCGTCCCGGGTCAATCGTTGTCTTCGGGGCCTTCACCGGCCTCGTCGGCTTCCTCGGAGGCCGCGGTCACGGCGCCGGTGGCCATGTCTACGACATAGGTCGCGACGTGGTCGTCGGCCGCGATCTCCACTTCCCAGTTGCGGCCGCTTTCGTCGTCGAACGAGGCCTCCATCGCCTTGCCCGCCCCTTGGCGCTCGGCGATCGCGACGGCCTGGGCCAGCGAGACACGGGCTCCGTTGACAGCGGCGATCTCGCCGCGTTCGTCCTGCTCCGGCGCGCCGCTGCCATCGGCGGCGACGGCGGCGCCGCCGATGGCAGCGGCCGAAACGAGCGCCGCTGCGGACAAACCGATAACGAGTTTCTTGCGGGTCATTTGAAATCTCCAACCGCCCGGCAGCGGGCGTAGTCGGACTTTAGGCTCGACAACATTCGCCAACGCTCACGACGGGATTACAAGTGGAGGACGAGGAAACCGAGCGATGCAAATCCTCTATGAGGCAGGCGGAACATCGGTCGGGGGCTTCCCGAGGAACCGGCTTCACCAGGCGTCGTTGCCCTGAAGGTCTGAATGCGGTCATAGGCCCTGACCGCCGCAAAGCGTCAGCAGAAGGCCCCGCGCCCGACGTCCTGTCCCTGTCAGACGGCGACCGGCGGCCGGTTCCAGGTGCGCCCGATCAGCCAGACCCCCCGCAGGCTCATCGGGACGGACAGCACGCATGCGATATTCGCAAGGACCGTTGATCCGCCGCCACCGGCGGCTTTGACCGGGGTCAACGCGGGTCATTTCTCGTGATTCTGGACCAGATCGGCAGGCGCCGCGGACGGTCGATCAGCCTGGGACCTTCCTTGATCCTTCAACCGTCGCAGACGTCGCGTGAGATCCTTGAGGATCAGCTGTCGGGCCCGTGGCTGCATTTTGCGCCAGGATCGAATCTCCGGAACCGAACGGCCACAGCCCACGCACCAGCCGGTTCGGCCATCGAAGCGACAGACGTCGATGCAGGGCGAATCAGAACTCATGGCGTGGCCGCCGTAGGCCGGACGCCGATCGGGACCGGAGCGGGGCTTGCCTCATCCGCTCTGGCCCCGGCAGGCAGGAGCCGGGCCGAATTGAGGATGAAGGCGAGCTCCGAGGCGACGTGGATGAAGGCCGCGAACAGCGGGTTGAGAAAGCCGGCCGCCGCCAGACCGATTCCCAGGGCGTCGATGGCCAGGGTGCCGGCGAAATTCTGCCAGATGATCCGACGCGTCCGTCGCGCGATCCGCAAGGTGTCGACGAGGCGCACGAGATCATTTCCCAGAAGAACGACATCGGCGCTTTCCTGGGCGACATCCGTTCCCGAGCCCATGGCGATGCCGACGCTCGCGGCGGCGAGCGCGGGGGCGTCATTCACGCCGTCGCCCACCATGGCCACGATCCGCTTCTGCCCCACGAGCGCCTGGACTCGCGCGAGTTTGTCTTCCGGGAGTAGGCCCGCTTCGATGTCCCGGATGCCGAGGCTGGCTCCCACGGCCTGGGCGACGGGAAGGGCGTCGCCGGTCAGCAGAAGGGTGCGGATGCCGAGGCCGTGCAGCGCCTCTATGGCGCGCCGGGCTTCCGGTCGTACGGTGTCGGCGACTGCGATCGCGCCCAGCAGGCGGCCATTCCGGGCGACGTATACCTCTGAGGCCGCCTGGACGCCGACGCTGAGCGTGCCGGGGATCGACACCGCGTTGTCCTGCATCCAGGCCTGATTGCCGACAAGGATGACTGAGGGGCCTACCTTGGCGACGATTCCTCGGCCTGGCGTGTAGGCGAAGTGTTCCGGCTCGGTCACCGTTCGTCCCCGGCCCAGGGCGTAGGCGATGATCGCCTTTCCCAGGGGATGTTCGGATCGCAATTCGGCCGAAGCCGCCGCGTCGATAAGGTCGTCCGGCGTTGCGCCGGCCACGGTCACGACCGCCTGAACTTCGGGCCGACCGAAGGTCAGCGTTCCGGTCTTGTCGAGCACGACGGTATCGACCTTGCCGAGCGTCTCCAGATGGACGCCGCCCTTGATGATCGCGCCGAGTCGGGCAGAGCGACCGATACCGCCGAGGATGGCCAGGGGCGTGCCGGCGGCGATGCCGCAGGCCCCTGCGACGATGACCACGGAAATCGTGGAGTAGATGTTCTGGGTGATCAGATAGGTCAGGACAGCCGAGCCGAGGGCGAAATAGACGAGGTAGCCCGCCATGCGGTCCGCAAGCCGTTGAACCGGCGCTCGGGAGCGCTCCGCGCGCTCCACCGCTTCGATGATCTTGCCGTAGCTTGTGTCCCTGCCGATACGTTCGGCTCGAACTTCGAGCGCGCCGGACTGATTGATGGACCCGGCGAAGACAGCGGTCCCTTCGGTCTTCTCCACCGGCATGGATTCACCGGTGATGCGGGACTCATCGACGAACGAATGGCCTGACAAGACCGCGCCATCGACCGGAATACGTCCGCCTGGCGCGACGAGGATCGCGTCGCCGATGCTGAGTTCCTCGGCCGAAATGGTCCGGATGGCGCCTGTCCGGCGAACCGAGACTTCTCGGGGCAGGAATTCCAGCAGATCGCGGATGGCCTTGCGACCGCGGCCGACCGTCATACCCTCCAGCACCTCGGCCACCAGCACGAAGAGCGTGATGATCAACGCCGTGAAGAATTCGCCGATCGCCGCCGCGGCCACGATGGCGATCGTCATCGACAGTTCCATGGTCATGCGACGCTGAAGGACGTTCTCGAAGGCCTCCTTCAGGATAGGCCAACCGCCCACCAGCAGACCGACGACCCCGATCAGGCTGATCGCTTCAAGCGGCTCCCAAATCCGGAACCACACGAGCGCTGCCGTCACCGCCACGAAACCGATGCGGATCGCCTCCGGCCACTCGAACGGATGCTCGTGATCGTGACCATCGTCGTCGTGGTCATGGTCGTGATCGTGGTGATCGCGGTCATGACCGGCGTCGACAGGGGCGTGCCCGGAACCGTCCTCACAATTCGGGGCGGCCGGGACGATCGTGCGGGCTTCCGCCTGGTCGGCGAGGGTAGGGAGGCTGCGTCCGGATTGATCGCCCATCGGAAAGTCCATTTGCTGGCTGAATGCGGGTGACGTCATGCCGACCCACTAGGTTTGGCCGGTGGCGCGGTCCGGATGTTCCGGTCGCGAGGTCGATCGTCGGCGGTCGTTGTCGCCATGGGACCGGCTACTTCGAATAGCGACGAATGATGGCGATCAGTTCGTCGGCCCCGCTCCGGCGCTCGGCCTCGTTCAGATCAGGGCGGGCCACGTGGTGCCGCAGGTGATCCTCGATCAGTTCCTCCAGCAGCCCGCCCATGGCTCCCCGCGCCGCGGCGACCTGCTGCAGAATTTGCGAACAGCCGGCCTCGGACTCGATCGCGCGCTCGATCGCACCCAGCTGTCCCGCAATGCGACGGACCCGGGTTACGAGCTTCTTCTTGTTCGCGGAGGTGTGCGCCATGGATACTCCCCTATAGTATCTTGCGGCGGCGCGCGAGACCCTCTAGAAGGCCGCTTCCTGTTGGGGAGTAGCTTCCGGCGTTTGATCGCCGGGGTCGGATCAACACACTCGCGTTTCGACGCGTGGTCCGACCAGCGGAACCGCCGCCTAGCGAGACCAGCGCGTCCCACCGCCGCACCGGCCGGAGTGGGAAGCGCTGTTTTTTGCCCGGTGGATGCCCGTCATGACACCCGTCGCCATCGCCGTCCTGTCCCTCAGCATGTCCACGGACGCCTTCGCGGCCGCCGTCGGTCGCGGTGCTTCGCATCGGCCGACCCTGCCCGGCGCGATCAAGGCCGGCCTGGTGTTCGGCGTCATCGAGGCCATCACGCCGGTGATCGGCTGGGCGCTCGGCATGGTCGCCGCCGGCCTGGTCGAACGGATCGACCACTGGATCGCTTTCGGCCTCCTGGCCGCCGTGGGCGGAAAGATGATCTGGGAGGCGACCCGCGCCCGCGTTGAGGAGGAGAGCGACGCTCCACGCCGGTCGGGGGCGTGGGGACTGATCGCCACGGCGGTCGGGACCAGCATCGATGCGGCCGCCGTCGGCGTCGGTCTGGCCTTCATCGGCGCCAACATCTGGGTCATCGCCGCTTCGATCGGTTTCACGACCTTCCTGATGACCACGCTCGGCATGCTGATCGGCCGGGCGGTCGGCCAGCGCTTCGGCAAGATCGCCGAACTCCTCGGAGGTCTGGCGCTGGTCGTCCTCGGGTTGACGATCCTGCTCGAACACCTGGGTGTTTTCGGGGGCTGAACAGGACGACAGGGCGTGGGTTGATCATCGGTCGCGGCCATCCTGCGCTTGTCCACTGGCCTGGACGCGCCGGCTCTCGCCTGCCGAGCGGGGCGGGCCGTTCGGAGACTGCGGACGGGCCGACGGAGCGCCGCCTGAACGCTGTCAGAGATATTTGGTGATCGCCTTGAACGCGGAAACCGCCTGTCGGGCTTCCGCCGGATCGCCGTCCGAAGCGTGCGCGAGGCAATGGTCGATATGGTCGTGGATCAGGGTCTTCTTGGCCGCCGCGACCGCCTTTTCGATCGCATGAAGTTGCTGGGCCAGGTCGAGGCAGCTGCGTCCCGCCTCGATCATGCCGATGGTCTTGCGCAGATGCCCCTCGGCGCGTTTCAGCCGATTGACGATCTCGGGGTGGGATTCATGAGCGACGTGAGCCATGATCCAATGCTATCCCCCTGGAGGGGATATGGCTAGCGGCTTCATCCGCGCGTTTCAGACGGTTCCTGATGTTCTCTCCACTTCTCCACGCCGGCTATCGCCACCTCTTCATCGCCCAGGTCTCGGCCTTGCTGGGGACCGGGATGGCGACCGTGGCGCTCGGGCTGCTGGCTTACGACCTCGCGGGCGCGAACGCGGGCGAAATCCTCGGCGCGGCCCTGGCGATCAAGATGATCGCCTATATCGGCGTGGCGCCGTTCGCGAGCGCGCTTTCGGCCCGGCTGCCCAGGAAGGTGCTGCTGGTTTCTCTGGACGTCGTCCGCGCCGGCGTGGCCGCCGCCCTGCCGTTCGTCGGCGAGGCCTGGCAGGTCTATGCCCTGATGACCGTGCTCTATGTGGCTTCAGCCGCCACCCCGGCCTTCCAGGCGATGATCCCCGATCTGCTGCCGGACGAAGGGGAATACACCAAGGCCCTGTCTCTCTCGCGGCTCGCCGCCGACCTGGAGAGCGTCGCCAGTCCCGTGCTCGCGGCCCTGCTGCTGGCGGTAATGAGTTACAGCAACCTGTTCGCGGGCACTGCCGTGGGTTTCGTGGCGTCCGCTCTGTTCGTGGTCACCGCTGTCCTGCCCAAGCTCGGCACGGCGGCCCAGAAGCCCTTCCTGCAACGCCTCACCGGCGGCATGCGCCTGTTCGCCCTGACGCCGCGCCTGCGGGGCCTGCTGGCCATCAGCCTGGCGACCGCGGCGGGCGGAGCCATGGTGTTCGTCAACACCGTCGTTCTCGTTCAGTCGCGCTTTGGTCTCTCGGGCCAGGCGACGGCCTGGGCCCTGGCGGCGTTCGGCGGCGGCTCCATGGCCGCGGCGGTGTTTCTGCCGCGCCTGCTCGGTCGGCTGACCGACCGCTCGGCCATGGTGCTTGGCGCGGCGACGATGACCGGCGTGTTGCTGGCCGGGACCTGGTTGGCCGTCAGCTACGTGGCGCTGTTGGCGCTTTGGGTGATCATGGGCTTCGGATATTCGCTGACGATCACCCCGGCGGGGCGAGCTCTGCGCCGGTCGTCCAACGCGGGAGACCGACCAGCCCTGTTCGCGGCGCAGTTCGCCCTGTCCCACGCCTGCTGGCTGATCGCCTATCCCGTGGCGGGTCTGGTCAGCGCCGCGGTCGATCCGGGCGCGGCCTTCCTGGTGCTGGCGGGGCTGTGCGCGACTGGAACTGTCCTGGGCCTGCTGATCTGGCCCGCCTATGATCCCGAGAACCTTCCCCACAGCCATGTGGATTTGCCGGCCGACGACCTTCACAGGCGTGAAGGCCGGGCGGGAGATGACGCGGACCACGCCCATCCCTTCGTCATCGACGAACGCCATGATCGTTGGCCGACGACGAAGGGGTGACCCGGTTGCCTAGACGACCCGTTTGATCTCGCTGTACGCGCCCTCGGTGACCAGGGTGATCGTCACGGGCTGGCCCGTGCGATTTCGCCAGAACCAGCCGTGGCTGCCGGTGAAGGCGGCCGTCAGTTCATCCTCGACGCGCTCGGCCGACCCCTTGTTGTAGCCGTGATAGGGCGTGCCGGGCCGGTCGGCGTGGGTGTCGTAATTGATCCGCCCGCCGCTGCTGGTCCAGGTGAAGCGCGCCGTGGCCCCGGCTTGCATCACCAGCTTGATTTCGGCGCCCTGGTCGGGGGCCAGGGTCAGGACAGTCCGGTCGGAGCGCAGACCGGTCGGGGCCGCCGGGGCGGGGCCCGCCGGCGTCGGCGCCGCCATTGTCGCGACGGGAGGCGAACCGCCTGTGGCGGCGGCCGTCGCTTCCGCGACGTCTTCGGCCTGGGCCTCGGCGGCGAGCGAGACCTTGATCCGGCCCATTTCGGTCAAGCCGAACAGTGAACCGACCCGGGTCGGATCGACGCCGTATTCGGCGGGGAGGACGACCGTGACGAGCAACCCCGCGGCGACCGCCACGGCGATGCCGGTGGACTTCAGCAGCTGGCGCGTCGAGGGCAGGTCCGCGTCGGTGGGTTTGTTGGCGTTGTACATGATGAGGTCTCCGGTCAGACGACGAAGAAGCCGACGAGCTGGTAGCCCGTCAGGATGAAGCCGAGAGTCATGAGGACGACGTTGGCGGCATAGGCGTGACGCCAGAAACTGCCCGTCTTGCGCCAGAATCCCATGACGATGAGGATGGCGCCCAGGGCCAGCAGTTGGCCCGCCTCGACGCCGATGTTGAATGCGACGAGATTGCCGATCAGTCCGTCGGGCGACAGGTTGAAGTCCTGCAGCTTGGTCGCCAGGCCGAAGCCGTGGAACAGGCCGAAGATGAGGGTCGCCCCCTTGGTGCTGGGCTGGAAGCCGAACCACCGCTGGAAGGCTCCGAGATTGTCGAGCGCCTTGTAGACCACCGACAATCCGATGATGGCGTCGACCAGATAGCTGGACACGCTGATGTCGGTCAGCACGCCGAGTAGCAGGGTCGAGGAGTGGCCGATGGCGAACAGCGTCACATAGATGCTGATGTC
>NZ_CALMZS010000036.1 GCF_937870815.1 uncultured Brevundimonas sp. | reverse complement strand
AAACGGCCCGGATTCTGGATAGGCTCGACGGATCGGCCGGGGGCGTCCCGCTGATTCCCTTTTTCTGAGGAAGGCGCGCCGTGGCGTTTCGCGACGGACCGTTCGAAAACATCAGGGTGCCGCTGGTCTGGACCGCGGCCGTGGCCGTGGCCGTCGCCGCGGCCGGCTGCGTCCTGCTGCTGATCAGCGACGCGCGGGCCCAGGACTCCCCCTACCAGCCGATGCGCGCCGGGGTCGAGACGGTGGCCGGCCCCGTCGGCGGCGTGTTCGCGGCCCCGGTGCGCTGGTTCGGCCACGCCTCGGACTATGTCGGCGGCTATTTCTTCGCCGTCTCCGAGAACCGTCGGCTCAGGCGCGAACTGGCCGAGCTGCAGCCGTGGCGCGACCAGGCCATCGCCCTGAAGAACGTCAACGCCCGCTACGAGGCCATGCTGGGCATCCGGCCCGAGCCGCCGGTGGCGATGCGCACGGCCCGCTCCATCACCGACACCCGCGGCCCGTTCTCGAACGCCCGCCTGCTCGACGTCGGCGCCCGCGGCGGCGTCAAGGTCGGCAATCCGGTGATCAACGAACACGGCCTCGTCGGCCGGGTGGTCGGAACCGCGGCCAATGTCAGCCGCATGCTGCTGCTGACCGACGTGGCCAGCCGCACCCCGGTGCTGGTCGACCGCACCGACGCCCGCGCCCTGCTGACCGGCGACGGCTCGGGCAATCCGCGGCTGGAGTTCGTGCGCGGGGTCGGCTCGGTCCAGGTCGGCGACCGCATCCTGTCGTCGGGAGACGGCGGCGGCTTCCCGCGCGGGGTGCCGATCGGCGTCGCCGCGAAGGGCATCGACGGCTCGTGGCGGGTCAAGCTGTTCAGCGACCGCGGGGCCATCGACTATGTCCGCGTCATGCTGTTCGAGGACTTCGGCCAGCTGGTCGATCCCGAGGCGCTCAACGCCCCGCCGCTGGCCGCCCTCGACACCCTCGCCGAGGCCACGCCGGCCCAGTCGGCGGCGATCGACGATTCCGCCGCCCGCCGGGCCGCGCCCGGCCCCTCCGCCCCGGCCGCCCCGGCCCGGGCGCCCGCCCGGGCTCCGGCCTCGCCCCCGCCTCCGCCGGGAGGCGCCGGATGAGACGGCCGGTCGCGGTTCGCGTCGTCGGGCCGATGCAGTGGATCGTCTATCCGGCCCTGATCGCCGTCGCGGCCACCATCCTCCTGCAGACTCCGGTCGAGCTGTTCGGCCTGCACCTGCCCGAGCCGGTCATCCCCATGGTGCTGGCCTTCGCCTGGCCGCTGATCCGTCCCTCGGTGCTGGCCCCGCTCGCCCTCGCCGCCCTCGGCCTGCTGCTCGACATCCTGACCTACGGCCCGCTCGGCCTCTGGGGCCTCGCCTTCCTGGCCATCTACGGCGTCGTGCTGGCGTCGCGCAGCTTCCTGGCCGGCCAGGACACGGCGGTGTTGTTCGTCTGGTACGGGGCCTGCTGCGTCCTCGCCTTCCTGCTCGCCTATGTGGTGATGGCCTTCATCGCCCCGACCCCGGCCAGCCTGATCCCGGTCGTGCTCCAGCTGACGCCGACCCTGCTGCTGTTCCCGTTCGCGCATCGCCTGATCGAGCGCTTCGAGGACGGCGACGTGAGGTTCCGATGACCCCGCTTCGCCAAGGCTACGCAGGGCGGGCCCGATCGCGCGCCGCCGCGAGGACGAAGTCCTCCGAAGCTCCCGAAGGGAGCGCAGGAGGATGAGCTCGGAACCGTCGATCTTCTTCGCCGACACCAACGAGCGGCAGGGCTCCTTCCTGCGCCGCACCTTCGTCATGGGCGGGCTGACCGCGGTCGGCGGCCTCGTGCTGACCGGCCGCCTGGCCCAGCTGCAGGTCATCCAGGCCGGCGAATACGCCACCCTGGCCACCAACAACCAGTTCAACTTCCGCCTGGTGCCGCCGCCGCGCGGCCGCATCCTCGACCGCAACGGGGTGGTCATCGCCGGCAACCGGCCCAGCTTCCGGGTGCTGGTCGTCCGCGACGAGACCAAGGACCTCGACCAGACCCTCGACCTGCTCGGCCGGCTGCTGCCGGACACCGTCGAGCGCCGCCGCTCGATCATCCGCGACGTCAACGCCGCCCCGCGCTTCTCGCCCGTGCCGGTCAAGAGCGACCTGAGCTGGGAGGAGTTCGCCCGGGTCAACCTCTACGCCAACGAGCTGCCCGGCGTCATGGCGGACATGAACGAGGCGCGCTTCTATCCGTACGGCGGGGCCTTCGCCCATGTCATCGGCTACGTCGCCAAACCCAACGACCGCGACATCAAGGCCATTGAGGAGCGGGGCGAGAAGGTCCCCGAAATCCTCTATAACCCCGGCTTCCGCATCGGCCGCCAGGGCGTCGAGAAGGCCTTCGACGCCGACCTGCGCGGCGAGGCCGGCGGCACCCGGGTCGAGGTCGACGCCCGCGGCCGCGTCGTGGCCGAGGACGTCGGCGGCTCGAAACCCGCCGTGCCCGGCAAGGACGTGGTCCTGACCCTCGACGCCGACGTCCAGAACCGGGCGCTCGAGGTCTATGGCGAGGAGTCCGGCGGCTGCGTGGTCATGGATGTGCGCAACGGCGACATCCTGTGCATGGTCTCGGCCCCGTCGTTCGATCCGAACCTGTTCGTCGGCGGGGTGCCGTCCGGCATCTACCGCGCCCTGGCCGACTACGAGCGCAAGCCGCTGCTCGACAAGGCCATCTACGGCACCTTCCCGCCGGGCTCGACCTTCAAGATGACCACGGCCCTGGCCCTGCTGGACGCCGGCGTCGACCCGACCGAGCGCGTCGTCTGCACCGGGGGCTACCGCTTCGGGTCGCGCACCTTCCGCTGCTGGAAGCGCGGCGGCCACGGGCCGATGGACATGCACAACGCCATCAAGAACTCGTGCGACACCTATTTCTACCATCTCAGCAACCGCGCCGGCGTGGACCGGATCGCGCGGGTCGCCGAGGAGCTCGGCTTCGGTCAGGCCTATGAGATCGGCATCGCCGGCCAGTCGAGCGGCACCGTGCCCTCCACCCGCTGGAAACGCGAATACGCGGCCCGCACCAGCTGGGACGACGACGGAACCTGGTATCCGGGCGAGACCCTGTCGGTGGCGATCGGCCAGGGGGCCCTCGCGGTCAACGCCCTGCAGCTGGCGGTGATGGCCTCGCGCCTGGCCAATGGCCGCAAGGCGGTCCAGCCGCGTCTGGTCAAGTCGGTCGGGGGCAGGGCGCGGGGCGGCGCCAGGTCGTTCGGCGACCTGCCTTTCAGCCGGGCCCACCTCGACATCGTCCGGGGCGGCATGGCCGCGGTGGCCAATGACGTCACCGGCACCGCCTACCGCGCCTCCCAGCTCGGCCTCGGCGACATCCAGATGGCCGGCAAGACCGGCACGGCCCAGTCGCGCGACTACGGCTCCGGCTCGCGCGGCCCCCGGGACGCCGTCTGGTCCCGGCGCGACCACGCCCTGTTCGTGGCCTTCGCCCCGCACGACGCGCCGCGCTACGCCATCGCCCTGATCATCCAGCACGCGCCGTCCGGCGGCGCGGCCGACGCGGCGCCGCGGGCGCGCGAGATCATGAAGACCGTGCTGCTCAAGGATCCCGACATGCGCGCCCGCATCGAACGTCCGCTGCCGCCCGCGCCGGCGGCGCCGCCCGGCGCCGACGAGGGCGAGGCCGGGGCTGCCCCGGGCGGCGAGGTCACCGGGGCCGCCGCCGCCGAAGTCGTCGCGCCGTCCCCGCGGCCGCGGCCGGCGCCGACCGCCACCTCGGGGCCGCGCCCCTATCTGTCGGAGCCGCCGCGATGACCGCCTCGGCCCTGACCCGTCCCGGCGAGCGCGACCGGATCTCGACCAAGATCACCGAACTGGACTGGCGGATCGTCGGCCTGCTGTGCGTCATCGCCGGCGTCGGCGGGGCCATGCTCTATTCGATCGCCGGCGGCCACTGGCAGCCGTGGGCGGCCGACCATCTGGCCCGCTTCGGGGTCATGCTGGTGGTCATGCTGGGTCTCGCCCTGATCCATCCGAAATGGTGGTTCCGCGGCGCCTATCCGCTGTACGGCCTGCTGCTTCTGCTCGTGCTGATGATCGAATTCACCCCGCTCGGCTATACGGCCGGCGGCGCGCGCAACTGGCTCAATCTCGGCTTCATCCGCATCCAGCCGGCCGAGTTCATGAAGCTGGGCCTCGTCCTCGCCCTGGCGCGCTGGTATCACAACCATTCCGCCCGCGAGGCCCGCTGGTCGTGGAAGCTGCTGATCCCGGCCGGGATGATCGGCCTGCCTTTCCTGCTGGTCGCCAAACAGCCCGACCTCGGCTCGGCCATGATCATCGGCCTGACCGGCGGGGCGGTGATGTTCCTGGCCGGGCTGAGCTGGCGGGTGATCGCCATCGGCGCGGCCGCCGCGGCCGCCGTCATCCCGCCGTTCGTGATGTTCGGCATGCACGACTACCAGCGCAACCGCGTGCTGACCTTCCTCAGCCCGGAGTCCGATCCCTCGGGCGCGGGCTACAACATCATCCAGTCCAAGATCGCCCTCGGCTCCGGCGGGGTGCTGGGCAAGGGCTACGGCCTCGGCAGCCAGAGCCAGCTGGAATTCCTGCCCGAACGCCATACCGACTTCATCTTCTCGACCGTGGCCGAGGAGTTCGGCTTCATCGGCTCCTTCGGCCTGCTGGCCTGCTACGTCGCCGTCATCCTGATCGCCCTGCGCATCGCCTCCCTGGCGCACAGCCATTTCGGCCGCATCGCCGCCGCCGGCATGACCGCCTTCTTCGCCCTGTTCGTGCTGATCAACGGGGCCATGGTGATGGGGCTGGCCCCGGTGGTCGGGGTGCCGATGCCGCTGCTGTCCTACGGCGGCTCGTCGATGATGACGGTGATGATCGCCTTCGGCCTGGTGCTGTCCACCCGGGTGCACCGCTACGCCGAACTGCCCAAGGGGCATGGTCTGTTCTGATCGCCCGGTTCAGGCGTTAGGCATGGACCATGACTGAATCCTCTTCCAAGGCCGCCCCGCCCGCCTTCGTCCCCGACTGGGGCGAGGAGCCCTGTCCCAAACCCGTTCTCGCGACCGCGACGCCGGAACGGACCGCCGCCATGATGGACGGCGTGCGCATGCGCCAGAACCCCGCCGAATGGGCCTTCGTGCGCCTGTCGAAGCTGATCGAGGATTTCGAGAAGAGCCTCGACAAGGACGACGAGGTCGGCGCCCGTATCGTCGGCCTGCCCGGCGACGGCACGATGTCGATCGACGACGTGGGCTTCTGGGGGCCCGACTTCATCCTCTTCGTGGGCAGGAACGCCGACGGCAAGCCCGTCCGGCTGATCCAGCACTACGGCCAGATCAACGTCCTGCTCGACGTCCGCCGCCGCCCGGAGGAGCGTCAGGCCCGACGCATCGGCTTCCAGCTGTCGGAAATGGTGCGGAGGACGGACAAGAAGTAGGGTCGACCCCCGCCCCTCGACCCTGATCCCTACAGCTCCGCCGCCCAGTCGGTCGCCCGCACCAGGCTGTCGATGATGCCCGGCTCGGTCGAGGCGTGGCCGGCGTCCTTGACGACGTCCAGCCTGGCCTCGGGCCAGGCCCGGTGCAGGGCCCAGGCCCCCGACATCGGGGTCACCACGTCGAACCGCCCCTGGGCGATCCAGCACGGGATGTGGCGGATGCGGCCGATGTTCCGGAGCAGCCAGTCCTCTTCGGGGAAGAAGCCGCCGTTGGTGAAATACCAGTTCTCGATACGGGCGAAGGCGACGGCGAATTCGGGCTCGGCGAACTTGTCCGGCCGCGCCTCCGGCCCCTCGACGCTGACCGTCTCCCCCTCCCAGCTCGACCAGGCGACGGCGCAGCGCTCGCGCTCGGCGCGGTCGCCGCCGGTCAGCCGCCTGTAATAGGCCCCCATCAGGTCGTGGCGCTCGCTCTCCGGGATCGGCGCGACGAACCGCTCCCAGGCGTCGGGGAACAGGTGGGAGGCCCCCTCCTGGTAGAACCAGTGCAGCTCCGACCGGGTCAGCAGGAAGATGCCGCGCAGCACCAGGGCCGTGGCCCGCTCCGGATGGGTGATGGCGTAGGCCATCGCCAGGGTCGAGCCCCAGCTGCCGCCGAACACCACCCACCGGTCCACTCCGAGCAGTTCGCGCAGCCGCTCGATGTCCTCGATCAGGGCCCAGGTGGTGTTGTCCTCCAGCGAGGCGTTCGGCCGGCTCTGGCCGCAGCCGCGCTGGTCGAACAGGACGATCCGGTATCTGGCCGGATCGAAATAGCGCCGCATGCCGGGATTGACCGCCCCGCCGGGGCCGCCGTGCAGCACCACGACCGGAAGGCCCTGCGGATTGCCGCACTCCTCGTAGTAGATTTCGTGATCGCCGCCGGTCGGCATGAAGCCGCTGGCGTAGGGCTCGATCTCGGGAAACAGCTCGCGGCGGGACGTCTCGGACACGGGGAAGGCCATACGTATACTCGGTCTCTCTGCGTGGGGGTCAGGCGCGGGACGTTTGTGTCCGCAATGCGGCAAGGCCGGTCAAAAGCCAAGCCGAGATCATCAGCAGGCCGCCGACCGGGGCGAGGGCGCCCATGGCGCGCAGGTTGAGCAGGGCGATGGCGGACAGCGCCAGGGCGAAGACCAGGCCGCCGCCGGCGGCCAGCCAGCCGGCCGTGACGATCCACCGGTCCTGGCCCGGCCAGACGGCGCACAGCAGGGCCAGGACCGCGTGGACCAGCTGGTAGTGTGCGCCCGTGGCCAGCAACGGCTCGACCTGCGGCCCGGCGCCGTGGGCCGCGAAGGCCCCGAGCCCGACCGCCGCGGCGCCGTTCAGCGCGGCGAAGGCCGCGAGGATGCGAGTCGCTTTCATGAGGCCGAGGCTAGCCGACAGAATCCGCCGCGTCTGCTATGCGCCGCCCATGACCGCCGCCCAGCGCATGGCTTTGCAGTATGTGTTGCTCTTCGGCGCCACCGGCGTGTCACTTCCCTTCGCCGGCCTGTGGATGCGCGAACAGGGGCTGAGCGGGGCCCAGATCGGCGCCCTTCTGGCCGCGCCCATGCTGGCCCGGATCGTCTCCGGGCCCCTGCTGGCGGTCTGGGCCGACGGTTTCCGCCACCGGCGCACGCCGATGGCCCTGATGGGCCTGGTCATGGCCGCGGGCTACGGCGTCGCCGGGGTCTGCGACCTCCCCGCGGCGCGGGCCGTGGGCTGGTTCGTCGGGGCCACCGCCATGAGCGGCCTGGTGCCCCTCACCGACGTCATGACCCTGAGGCTGGCCGGGCGGCTCGGGTTCAGCTTCTCCGTGCCGCGCGGGGCCGGCTCGGCCGCCTTCGTGGTCGCCAATGTCGGCATGGGCGCGCTGCTGCTGCGCTGGCCGGTGGACGGGGTGATCGTCTGGCTCGTCGCCGCCTCCCTGGGAATGACCGCCGTCGCCGCCCTGGTGCTGCCGCCCGAGCCGGTGGCGGACGGGGCCGTCGTGGCCGGGCTGGAGCGTTTCCGGGGCCTCGGCCGCCTGGTCGCCGACCCGGCCTTCATGACCGCCATCTTCGCCGTCGGCGCGGTCCAGGGGGCGCACGCCTTCCAGTACGGCTTCTCGGCCCTCCTGTGGAAAACCCAGGGGATAAGCGAGGCGGTGACGGGCCAGCTCTGGGCCTTCGGCGTGATCGTCGAGATCGCCCTGATGTGGCTGTTCGAGCCGTGGCGGCGCCGCGCCGGCGTCGGACCGTGGAGCCTGCTGATGGTCGGCGCGGCCGCCGCCGTGCTGCGCTGGAGCGCCCTCGCCCTGGCTCCGCCCCTGTGGCTGCTGTGGCCGCTGCAGGCCCTGCACGCCCTGACCTTCGCCGCCACCTTCCTGGCGGGGGTGCAGATCGTCGAGCGGCTGTCGCCGCCCGAGGGCCATACGGCGGCCCAGACGCTGAGCTCGGTGCTCTCGGCCGGGGTGCTGATCGGCCTGGCCACCGCCGTGTCGGGCCCGCTCTACGACCGTTTCGGCGCCGGCGGCTACTGGGCCATGGCGGCCATGGCGGCCGCCGGGCTGGTCGCCGCCGTCCCGCTACGCCGGAGGCTGGCGGGCTGAGGTCAGGACAGGTCGCCGATGGCGGCGTCCAGCAGCATGAAGGCCCGGCCGCTGTCCGAGGTCAGCCGGCCCAGCACGCCCGGCCCGTCGGCGGCGGCGGCCCGGGCCGCCAGATCGCGCGAGAACGCCCGCACATAGGCCTCGGCGTCGGCGCGCAGATCGGCGTCGGTCAGCACCCGGCGCGAGACGCTGCGCACCGCCGCCGGCGCGACCCGGCGGACGATCTGGCGGGCCCCGTCGGGGTCCCCGGCGGCCACGGCCTGGGCGGCCTCCTCGACGCGCGACCGGGGCAGCAGGGCGTTCGGATCGACCCCCATGCGGCGGATCGCGGCGGTGATCCGCTCGCCCAGCGCCTCGCCGTCGGCGGCCGGCATGACCGGGGTGTCGAGGTCCAGCGGCGCCTCGCCGGGGCCGTCGTCGACCAGGTCGCTCCAGCCCAGCCGGTCCTTCTCCGGCTGGTTGGCGACCGCCGCGCCGGGCATGGGCTCGAGCTTCAGCCGGCCGCGCAGGCCGAAGCCGCGGGGCTCCTCGGAGCGCTCGGGCCGGTCCGGCCGGGTCCGCGGCGGGGCCGTCGCCGCCTCGGCGGGCGCGGCGGGGGCCGGAGCCGGTTCGCGGCGGCGCGCGCCGGGGGCGTCGCCGGACACCACCCCCATCAGGCGGACCGCCTCGGTCAGCATGTCGTAGTTGCGCCGCACCCGTTCCTGGAAGCCCGCGTCGAGGGCCTCGGTGTCGGCGGCGGCCTTCCGCGAGGCGGCGGACAGGGCGGCGAGGCCTTCCTCGACCGTGGCGCGGACCGCCTCGACCCGGGCCTGGGCCTGTTCGGGCAGGCGGGCGGCGCGCTGGTCGAGCTCGCCCATGGCCTCGTCGACGCGGGCCAGCGCGGCATTGACCCGCTCGATGGTGGCTTCCAGCCGGTCGATGGCGTGCTGGCCGGCCTCGTCGACCAGGCCGGTGGTCTCCGAGACGATCCGGCGGGCGCTGTCCACCCGCGCGTCGGCGGCCTGGTCGGCCTTCTGCGCGGCCTCGAACAGGGCCTCGCCCAGACGGTCGGCCCGGACCTGGGCCTGTTCGGCGGCCTCCTGGGCGGCGAGGCGCGAGTCCTCGGCCGTGGCCTGCAGGGCCGCCAGCGCCCGGCGGGTCTCCTCGACGAGGGCGTCGCGGGCCTCGGCGGCGAGGGCCTCGAACTTGTCGAGGGCCAATTTGGTGGCGCTGTCGAAGCCGTCGGCCTCGCGCTGCGACATGTCGACGAGGGCGCGGAACTGGTCGGTGGCGGCCTCGACCAGGTCCCTGATGCTCTCCGTCGTGCGCAGCGAGGTCTGGCCCAGTTCGTCGGTGACGGTCCGGGTGGCCGACAACTGCTCCGTCAGCTGGGCGCGCTGGCTCTCGACCTGGGCCGAGAAATCCTCCTGGTCGGTGCGCAGGGCGTAGGCGGCGGTGACCAGGGCGGCGCGCTGCTGGCCCAGCCCTTCCTCGACCGACTGGATCTGTTCGGCGACGCCCGAGCCGGCGTTCTCGAGCCGCAGGGTCTGGCGGGCCAGGTCGTCGGCGGCGACGCGGGCGGCGTCCTGGGCCTCGCCGGCGGCGGCGGCGAGGTCGGCGGCCCGCGCCGCCAGCGCGGCCTCGGCCTCGCGCAGCTGGGTCTGGGCCAGGTCGGAGGCGTCGACGACCATGCGCGACTGGCGCTCCACCGCGTCCATCACGCCGGCGGCCTGGCTGTCCAGCTGGACCCCCAGGGTCTGCATCTGGTCGCGTTCGTGACCGAGCTGCTCGGCCAGCCGGCGCGCGGTCCGTCCGGCCGTCTCGGCGGCCTCGTTGAGGCGCGCCGTCTCCTGGGCCAGGGCCTCGCGCAGCAGGGTCATGTCGTGCCGCGCCCGCTCGGCCGCCAGCGACGCCTGGTCGATGTCGTGGCGCAGCCCGTTCAGCACCTCGCCGGTCTGCTGCGCCGCCAGCGCCGTCGGGGCGATCAGCGCCTCCGACAGGCCGCGCGCCCGGCGCGTCTCCGCGGCCAGTCCGGCCCCCTGGCGGACGGCGTGGGCCAGCAGGATGGCCAGGCCGGCGGGTGCGAGGGCGATCAGGGCGTAGACCGCCAGCCGCAGCGGCTCCGCCCCGGCCGCGCCCGAGCCGATCTCCCAGGCCAGCCAGGCCGCGACGCCCCCGATCCACAGGGCGGCGGCGACGCCGGCGAGCAGATAGGAGTGGCGGCCGGCCGGCGCCGGCTCCGGCCGCAGCGCCGGCGCCGGCCGGGGTTCGTAGGGCGCCGGCGGGGCGTCCGCCGAGGGGCTCAGTGCGGGTGCGGCGGCGGCGGCCGGCGGGGGGGCCGGCGCGGCCGTCCCGGCGGCCCTCTGTTCGGCCTGCAGGCGCTCCTCGGCCAGACGCCGCCTGCGGCGCTCCGACAGCGGCCGCCCGGCCTCGGGCCCGGGTTCGGCGGCGGCCTCGTCGACGTCGTCCGGCGCGGCCTCGACCCCGGCCGGGGCGGCGGTCTCCGGATCGGGGTCGGTCAGGTTCAGCGGCGGCCGGGGGCGGGACTTCATGAGGCGGCGATCTCGACAGGATGCGACGTCGCGCGCCCGGGGCGCGCGACCCGCCCGGACCCTAGCCGCTCATTCGCGGCGCGAAAAGGCGAGCGCGGACGAATCCGGAGACGCGGTCAGCACTCCCGCCGGGGCCGGGCCGCCGCCACGACCTCGGCCGCCGGCGCGTCGCCGCAGTCCCGGACCCGGTGGATTTCGCGCTCGGGTTTGTCGGGGGTGTCGACCACCAGGCCGAACTGCGCCAGGGCCGCCGCGGCGAGCAAGCCGACCCAGCCGACGATCATCTCGATCAGCGCCTGCATCGCCGACCTCCCCGGTGCGCATTGAGCGCTGTTATATGCCCCGGAATCCGGGCCCGGGCAATCCACCGCCGTCGTCGTCGGCCGGCGGCGGCGCGGCGTGGAACGGAACGCCGCGGCGCGCGTCCTGTAAAGCTTGGGGCGCACGCCGCCGTCATGCGAATCGGTCAGGCTTGCCTCCATGAGCCCTGCAGCGGACGAACAGATCGATTCCTGGCTGGCGCCGGGCCGGAATTGCTGGCGGGTCGAGACCGCCGGCCGCTTCGCCGTGCTGATGGAGAACGCCGCCTATTTCGACGCCCTGCGGTCCGCCCTCGCCAAGGCGCGGCGGTCGGTGGTCATGCTCGGCTGGCAATTCGACCCGCGCACGCGGCTGGATCCGGAGGGGGCTCCGGACGACCGCCACGCCCAGATCGGCCATCAGCTGCGCATGCTGGTCAAGGCCCGTCCCGGGCTCGATGTCCGCCTGCTGATCTGGAAATCGCCGCTGGTCATCGCCGCCTCCCAGGGCTTCTTCCCGCACCGCGCCCAGGGCTGGTTCCGCAAGCGGATGGTCGAGCTTCGTCTGGACCGGGCCGGCCCGCCCGGCGCCTGCCATCATCAGAAGATCGTCGTCATCGACGACGCCGTGGCCTTCTGCGGCGGCGGCGACATCTCGACCGACCGCTGGGATTCCAGCGATCACCTCGACGGCGATCCGCGCCGCTGCCAGCCGTCCGGGCTGATCCCGTCGCCGCGGCACGAGGTCATGTGCGTGATGGACGGCCCGGCGGCGCGCGCCCTCGGCGACCTGGCCCGCGAGCGCTGGTCCCGCTCCACCTCGGAGCGGACCGTGGCGGCCGACGCCGACGCCGACGCCGACGCCGACGCCGACGGCGACGGCGACCCGTGGCCGGACGGCGTCGTCCCGGACCTGATCGACACCCCGGTCGGCATCGCCCGCACCGAGCCGGCCTGGGCCGGACGCAGCGACGTGCGCGAGAACGAGGTGCTGCATCTCGAGGCCATCCGGCGGGCCCGGCGGCTGATCTATCTGGAGAACCAGTATTTCACCTCGCCGCGGATCGCGGCCGCCCTCGCCGAGCGCCTGGCCGCGCCCGACAGTCCGGAGGTGGTGCTGGTCTCCACCGGCGCCAGCCCCAGCTGGTTCGACCAGATGACCATGGACACGGCCCGTTCGGAGGTGCTGTTCCGGCTCGAGCAGGCCGACTGCAACAATCGCTTCTTCGCCTTCGCGCCCCACACCCGCAACGGCGAGCGCATCATCGTCCACGCCAAGGTGTCGATCTATGACGACGAGGTGCTGCGCATCGGCTCGACCAATCTCAACAACCGCTCCTTCGGCTTCGACACCGAGTGCGACGTCGCCGCGGCCCCGACCACCCAGGCGGGGCGCGAGGCCATTCGCCGCTTCCGGCGCCGCACCATCGGCCACTGGATCGGCGAAAGCGCCGACGAGTTCGCCGCGGCCGAGACCCTCGTCGGCTCGGTGGGCGAGGCCGTCCAGCGCTTCGACACCGGCCGGATGCGCCCCCTCGGGGCCACGCCGCCGTCGTCGATCGAGCAGTTCATCGCCGAATTCCAGCTCGGCGATCCTACCTCGCCGTCCGACGCCTTCCGGCCGTGGCGGCGCCGCAGCCGCTCGCAGCGGGCCCGGCCCCGGCCTGGATCCTGATCTCGAAATCCACGACCAGCGGCAGGTGGTCCGAGGCCATCCGCGCCAGCGGCGAGAACGGCGCGGTCACCCGGGTGACCACCACCTCCGGACTGGTGAAGCAGTGGTCGATGCGGATGGCCGGAAAGCTGGACGGGAAGGTCTTGACCGAGGGGCGCAGGCCGAGGGTGCGCTGGCAGTCGGCCAGACGCCGCGTGAGCGCCTGGTAGGGGCGGGTGATCGAGGTGGCGTTGAAATCTCCGGTCAGCAGGGTAGGGCCCACGCACAACGGGTGGCCCAGCCATCCCTCGCCCAGCAGGGCGGCGGCCTGCAGCCGCTGTTCGCGGGGCACCAGGCCGAGGTGGGTGTTGATGACATTGACGGCGACGCCGTCGAATTCGATCGCCGCCCACAGGGCGCCGCGCGGCTCCAGCCCCGGCACGCCGCGCACGGTCGGCAGGGCGCCCGACTTGACCAGCCGTTCCGGGTGGGGCGTCAGGATGGCGTCGCCGTACTGCTCCGCCTCGACCTTCATGGCCGCGTGGAAGTGGAAGCTCATCGACAGCCGGTCGGCGATCGCCCCGGCCTGGTCGACCAGGCCGGTCCGCGCCCGGCCCACGTCGAGCTCCTGCAGGCAGACGACGTCCGGCTCGTGCTCGGCGATGACCGCGGCGATGCGCCCGACATCCAGCCGGCGATCGACCCCGACGCAGCGATGCACATTGTAGGTCAGCAGACGGGGCATGAAGTCCTGGGAAGGGGCCGGAAACACCCTGTGGCGGTCGGGCTAGGCCATTTCCATGAGGAATGCGACCCCCGCCGGGCGCGTTCCGGCGCGCTCAGATCACCACCAGCCGGTCCGCCAGCTCATTGGGATTGTCCGGTCGCGGCGGAAAATGCTCGGCCAGAACCCCGCCGCAGAGCCCGACCGCCGCCTCGAACCCGGCCGCCGCATCGTCGCGCTTCAGGCCCCGTGACAGCGCCTCGGCGGCGTCGGCCCAGACCGACGGATCGACCCGGGCGTGGATGCCCTCGTCGGCGACGACCTCGACCTGGTGATCCGCGAGCGCCGCGAACAGCAAGACGCCCGTGCGGCCCTCGGTGACGTGCAGGCCGTGGGCCAGGAACTGCTGCATCGCCGCGGCGCGGACCCGCCGCCTGCGGATGGCCCGGGGCGTCATCCGGCGCGTCACCGGCGGCAGGCGCGTGACCAGATAGACGGCCAGGAAGACGACCGCCTGGATCACGGCGTAGGCCCCCAGCGCCTGCCCGGTCGAGACCTCGCGCGCGGCCAGGTGGGCCGCCTCCCAGCCGTCCGCGAAACCGGGAATCCAGCCCGGCTCGAATCCGAGGGGGATCAGGCCCAGCGGCAGGATCAGCGCCGCCGCGGCGGCCCAGCCCAGCGACACGTCCCGGTAGGACGACACTTGGCCGGCCAGCACGCAGAAAATCTCTCCCGCGGTGCGCGCCTCGGCCGCGGCGATGGCGGCCGCGATCCGGTCGTGGGTCTCGGTCGTGAACCTGATCACCATCCGCCTGACGCGCCTCCGCCCCCGAACCCGCCGCCGCCGCCGCTGAATCCGCCGCCCCCGCCCCATGACGATCCGCCGCCGCGGCCGCCGCCGCGCAGGGCCTCGGCCGCCGCCCAGATCAGGATGGGGGCCACGCCCGAGCCCCGCCGCCGCCGGCCGCCGCCGCCCAGCGCGCCGATCATGCCGACGAACAACAGGAAGAAGATCACGGCGATCAGGATCATCGGCCCCAGCGGCACGTCGGCCTTCGGCGTCCCGGCCGCGGCCGCCCGGGCCTGCGCCTCGGCGGGGTCGAGACGGAGCTGGGCCTCGATGGCCGCCACCCCGCGGTCGATGCCCCGCTCGAAACGGCCGTCCCGAAACGACGGCAGGATCTCGTTGTGGATGATCAGGGCCGACAGGGCGTCGGTGAGCACCGGCTCGAGCCCGTAGCCGACCTCGATGCGGACCTTGCGTTCGGCGGGCGCGACGATCAGCAGCGCGCCGTTGTCCTTCCCGGCCTGGCCGACGCCCCAGGCCCGGCCCAGCCGGTAGCCGTAGTCCTCGATCTCAAGGCCCTGCAGGCTGTCGACGGTGACCACGACCAGCTGGTCGGAGGTGTCGCGCTCCAGCGCCTCCAGCCGGGCGGTGATCGCCGCCTCGGTCTCCGGCCGCAGCAGGCCGGCGCCGTCGACGACCCGGCCGGTCAGGGCGGGAAAGCGGACGTCGGCGGCGGTCTGGGCCGCGGCGGCGGGTCCCCATGCCAGCCAGGCGGCCGTCAGTGCGACGGCCAGCAGCGCCCCCAGCCGGATCATTGGATGCGGGCGCGAGGCGCTCACTGCGCCGGCGGGGCCGAGCCGGGGGCGGTGGGCGCAGCGTTTCCGCCGGGTCGCGCGGGATTGAGCGCGTCGAAATTCACGGTCGGCGCGGTCTGCGCCGCCTCGGTGGCGGTGAACAGCTGCATCGGCTCCGAGCCGCCGTGGATGGTCTTGGCCCAGATCACCGTCGGGAAGGTGCGCAGCGAGGTGTTGTAGTCGCGCACCGCCTCATTGTAGTCGCGCCGCGCCACTGCGATGCGGTTCTCGGTGCCTTCCAGCTGCGACTGCAGGGCGATGAAATTCTGGTTCGAGCGGACTTCCGGATAGCGTTCGACCACCAGCATCAGGCGGGACAGGGCCTGGCTCAATTCGCCCTGGGCGGCCTGGTAGCGCTGGAAGGCGGCCGGGTCGGTCAGGGTCTCCGGCGTCACCGTCACGCCGGTGGCCCGGGCCCGGGCCTCGATCACCTGGGTCAGGGTGGCGCGCTCGGCGATCGCCGCGCCCTGCACCGTGGCGACCAGATTGGGGATCAGGTCCGAGCGCCGCTGGTACTGCGACTGCACGTCGGCCCAGCGGGCCTTGGCCGCCTCCTCCTTGGTCGGGATGGCGTTGACGCCGCACCCGGTCGCCGCCGGAGCCAGGACGACCATGGCCGCAACGGCCGCCGCTCGGGAATTCAAACGCATCGTCGTCTCCTGACAGGCTGTAGACCCGCAGGAATGACTATCGGAGGTTAGGCCCCGCCGTTCAAGCGTCCAGCGCTTCGGGCTCGACCCCGGCGGCCCGGCAGGCGGCCGTATAGGTGTTGGCCAGCAGGCAGGCGATGGTCATCGGCCCGACCCCGCCGGGCACCGGCGTGATCCGACCGGCCACCGCCGCGGCCTCGTCAAAGGCGACGTCGCCGACCACGCGGGTCCGGCCCTGCGCCGCCTTTTCGGGATCGCGCGACGGAACCCGGTTGATGCCCACGTCGATGACCGTCGCGCCCGGGCGGATCCAGTCGCCGCGGATCATCCCGGGCCGGCCCACGGCGGCGACGAGGATGTCGGCGCCGCGGCACAGGGCGGGCAGGTCGCGGGAGCGCGAATGGGCCACGGTGACGGTGCAGTCCGCGCCCAGCAGCAGCTGCGCCATCGGCTTGCCGACGATGTTCGAGCGGCCGACGATGACCGCGTTCAGCCCCGACAGCTCGCCGAGCTCGTGCCTGAGCAGCATCAGGCAGCCCAGCGGCGTGCACGGGACCAGCCCCGGCAGGCCGACCGCCAGGCGGCCCGCATTGACCACATGGAAGCCGTCGACGTCCTTGTCCGGGTCGATGGCGCCCAGCACGGCGGCGGCGTCGATGTGGCCGGGCAGGGGCAGCTGCACGAGGATGCCGTGGATCCCGGCGTCGGCGTTGAGCGCGGCGATCAGCGCCAGCAGGGTCTCCTGGTCGGTCTCGGCGGGCAGGGCGTGGGTGTCGGAGCGCAGCCCGGCCCGCCGGGTCGTCTCGCCCTTGTTGCGGACATAGATCTGGCTGGCCGGGTCCTCGCCGACGATGACCACGGCCAGGCCCGGCCGGACCCGGTGCGTCGCCTCCAGCCGGGCCGAGGCGGCGGCGACGCGCTCGACCAGGCCGGCCGCGAAGGCCTTGCCGTCGATCAGGGTCGCGCGGGCGGGGTCGGCCGTCATGGTTCGGCTCCGGGTCGTCAGGATTCGTGCGGTGAGCGCGATTTACAGACGGCGCGGTTCGGCGTCTATGATCGGGACTGATTTCAGGGGGACCGCATGCGCCGTCACACCATGTTCGCCGCCGCCGGCTGGCTGGCCCTCGCCGCGGCCGCCGGTCCGGCCCTGGCCCAGGCCGTCGAGCCGCTGGCCGCCGGCGCCGCCGTCGAGGGGACCATCGGCGAGGGCGACCATGCCGCCGACGCGGACGCCTACCGCTACGACGACTACGCCGTCACCGCCCGCGCCGGCCAGCGCTTCGAGGCCGTGCTGCGCTCGGCGGCGTTCGACGCCTACCTCGAGCTGTTCCCGCCGGAGGGGGCGGCCGACCCGCTCGCCTCCGACGACGACGGCCTCGGCGACGGCACCGATTCCCGGCTGCGCTTCACGGCCCCGGCGGCCGGGACCTATGTGCTGCGGGTCCGGCCGCTGTCCGGTCTCGAGGGCGGCGCCTATACGCTCAGCCTCGGCGAGCGGCCGCCGGCCCCGCGCGCGCCGCGCCCGAGCGGCCTGCGCCTCGGCCAGACCGTCGAGGGGACCCTCTCGGCCCGCGATCCAGAGACCGAAGACGGCCGGCCCTATGACGCCTTCAGCTTCCGGGCCCGCCGGGGCGACCGCTTCGCCGTGGCCCTGGACAGCGAGGCCTTCGACCCGGTGCTGCGCATCGGGCGGATGGTGGACGGGGCCTTCGTGCCGCTGGCCGAGAACGACGACGGCCCCGACTCCGGCCTCAACTCCCGCCTCGTGTTCACCGCCCCGGAGGCCGGCGAATACCTGATCCGGGTGACGCCGCTGAGCGCCGCCGACGCGGGCGCCTACAGCCTCGGCCTCCGCCAGGGCCCGCCCCCCGCGGCGGCCGAGGCCATCGCCATCGGGGCCGCCGTCGAGGGCGAGCTGACCGAGGCCGACGGCAAGAGCGAGGGCGACACGCCCGCCGACGCCTGGCGCTTCGAGGGACGCGAGGGCCAGCGGGTCCGCATCGACATGACCTCGGACGATTTCGACACCTATCTCGAACTGTTCGACGAGAACCGGGCCAGCCTGGCCGAGGACGACGACGGCGGCCCCGAGGGCACCGATTCGCGGATCACCTTCACCCTGCCGGCGACCGGCTCCTACATCATCGAGGCGCGGGCCTTCTCCGAGGCCACCGGGGCCTACCGTCTGGCCATCGAGGAGGCGCCGCCCGAGCGCGCGCCGGAGCCCATCGCCTTCGGAACCCCGCTGCAGGGCGAGATCGCCGGCGACGACCCGCGCGACGACGACGACCGCGGCTATGACGCCTTCACCTTCTCGGGCGTCGAGGGCCAGCGCATCCGCGCCGTGATGCGGTCGGGCGACTTCGACACCTTCCTGCAGATCGGCAGGGCCGAGGGCGAGTTCGCCGCCCTGGCCTCGGACGACGACGGGCTGATGGAGGGCACGGACTCCCAGCTCAACTTCACCCTGCCCGAGGCCGGCGACTATGTGCTGCGCGCCCTGCCGCTCGGGTCCGACGGCGAGGGGCTCTATGCGCTCGAGCTGATCGACCGCGGGCCCCAGCCCCGGCCCGGCAGCGTCCTGGTCGGCTCCACCGCCTGGGGAAACCTGACCGCCGCCGACGCGACCACGGACAGCAACAGCCACTATGACGCCTATCAGGTCACCGTGCGCGAGGACGAGAAGCTGCTCATCACCATGGTCTCCAACGACGTCGACAGCTTCGTGACCATCGGCCGCGTCAAGGCCGACGGCGAGTTCGAGACCCTGGGCTCCGACGACGACGGCCTGACCGACACCCACGCCCGGCTCGAGTGGACCGCGCCCGACGACGGGACCTTCGAAATCCGCGCGGGCGCCTACCAGCACGGCCAGACCGGCGTTTACGCCCTGACCGTCGAGAAACAGCCCTGACCCCAGGGCGGTCGCGGAGCAGGCGTTTGACGAAGACCAGCGCGCGCAAGGACCAGCACCTCGACGTCATCCTCGCCGGCAAGGCCCGGCACCGGCGCGACGGCGGCTTCGCCGACATCCGCTTCGTGCATGAGGCCCTGCCGGACCTGGACCACGGCAAGATCGACCTCGGCGCCGACTTCCTCGGTCGCCGGCTGAAGGCGCCCCTGCTGATCAGCGCCATGACCGGGGGGCCGCGCCGGGCCGAGGCCATCAACGCCCGTCTGGCCGAGGCGGCCCAGCACCTCGGCATCGCCCTCGCCGTCGGCTCGCAGCGCGCCGCGCTCGAGGCGGACGGGCCGACGCCCGGTCTCGACATGGCGCTGCGCCTCAAGGCCCCCGACACCCCGATCCTGGCCAATATCGGCGCGGCCCAGCTGACCCGCGGCTTCGGCGTCGACGAGGCGCGGCGCGTCCTCGACATGATCGCCGCCGACGCCCTGGTGGTGCATCTCAATCCGCTGCAGGAGGCCTGCCAGCCCGAGGGCGACCGCGACTGGTGGGGCGTCGGCGCGGCGCTCGAGGCCCTGGTCAAGGCCCTGGACGCGCCGGTGGTGGTCAAGGAGACCGGAGCCGGGATTTCGGCGGCCACGGCCCGGCGGCTGGCCGCCATGGGCGTGGCGGCCATCGACGTGGCCGGGGCCGGCGGCTCGAACTGGGCCATGGTCGAGGGGGAGCGGGCCAGGGACGCCGCCGACAAGGCCCACGCCGCCGCCTTCGCCGACTGGGGCCTGCCCACCGCCCAGGCCATCGCCGAGGCGCGCGCCGCCTGCCCGAAAACCCTGATCATCGGCTCGGGCGGAGTGGCCGACGGGGTCGACGCCGCCAAGGCCATCCGGCTCGGCGCCGACATGGTCGGCCAGGCGGCCGGGGTGCTGGCCGCCGCCACCGTCTCGACCGAGGCGGTGGTGGCCCATTTCCAGACCGTGATCCGCCAGCTGAGAACCGTCTGCTTCTGCACCGGCTCCCCCAATCTGACCGCCCTGCGGCGCGCCCCGCTGCAGGTTTAGCCGGCCCCCTCCCGGCGAAGCCGGGCGTCATTCGCGCGCGTCGCCGGTCGGTTCATCACAACGACCACAACGGATTCACGACGCGCACAACGGCATGGAGCGAGGCGCACGCCCCGTCGTGTCCTTCGTGAATCCGTTGTGTCCGTTGTGATGAACCTTGCCCTGATCCCGCTTCGCGGGAGGCGGCCCGTAAGCCCGGTCAGGCCGACGGCAGCAAATCTCCGGCGAAAGTCCGGTATCTCCCCGCCCGCACCCCGTCCGTGGCCCGCGCGATGTCCGGGGCGAAATAGTGGTCGCTGCCATAGGCCGCCGCCGCCTCGCGCACGATGCCGAACACCCGTTCCAGATCGGGGGAGGTGGTCAGCGGCCGGTGGAATTCGATCCCCTGCGCCGCCGCCAGCAGCTCGATGGCCACCACCGTGGCGGTGTTCTCGGCCATGTCGAGCAGGCGCCGCGCGCCGTGGGTGGCCATGGAGACATGGTCCTCCTGGTTGGCGCTGGTCGGCACGGTGTCGACGCTGCACGGATGGGCCACCATGCGGTTCTCGGCCACGAGGGCGGCGGCGGTCACCTGGGCGATCATGAAGCCGGAGTTCAGCCCGCTTTCCTTGACCAGGAAGGCGGGCAGGTCGCTCATCTTGGGATCGACGAGGATGGCCGTCCGCCGCTCGGAGATATTGCCGATCTCGCACAGGGCCATGGCGATCTGATCGGCCGCGAAAGCAACGGGTTCGGCATGGAAATTGCCACCGGAGATGACGTCGCCCCCCTCTTCAGAAGAATTGGGGTCGATGAAGACCAGCGGGTTGTCGGTCACCGCATTGGCCTCGCGCGCCAGCGCGGCGGCGGCGTTGCCGAGCAGGTCCAGCACCGCGCCCATGACCTGCGGCTGGCAGCGCAGCGAATAGGGGTCCTGCACCTTGGAACAGTCGTGGCGATGGCTCTCGCGGATGGCGCTGCCCGCCATCAGCCCGCGCAGCCGGGCGGCCACGGCGATCTGGCCGGGCTGGCCGCGCAGGGCGTGGATGCGGGCGTCGAACGGCGCGTCCGACCCCTTCAGCGCGTCGACCGACAGGGCCCCGGCGGCGACGGCGGCGGCGAAGGCGGCCTCGGCCGCGAACAGGCCGGCCAGGGCCAGGGCGGTCGAACACTGGGTGCCGTTGAGCAGGGCCAGACCTTCCTTGGGTCCCAACGTCAGCGGCTTCAACCCGACCGTGGCCAGGGCCGCCTCGGCCGGCAGGACCTCCCCGTTCACCCGGGCCTCGCCGACGCCGATCAGCACGCAGCTCATATGGGCCAGCGGCGCCAGGTCGCCCGAGGCGCCGACCGACCCCTTCGACGGAATGCAGGGCGCCACCCCGCCGTTGACCATGGCGATCAGGGCCTCCAGCGTGGTCCGCCGCACGCCCGACGCCCCCTGCGCCAGCGAGGCGATCTTCAGCACCATCAGCAGGCGGACGATCGCATCGTCCAGCAGCGGCCCGACCCCGCAGGCGTGGCTGAGCACCAGATTCCTCTGCAGCGTCTCCAGGTCCTCCGCGGCGATCGAGGTGTTGGCCAGCAGGCCGAAGCCGGTGTTGACGCCATAGACGGTGCGGCCCTCGGCGACGATGGCGGCGACCACGGCCGCGCCGCGCTCGACGGCGGTCCAGGCGGCGGGGGCCAGGTCGACGGTGCAGGGGCCGTCGAGGACCGCGCGCAGCCGGGCGAGGGTGAGGGGGGCGGAGCCAAGGGTGAGGGTCATCTGGTGATCTTCTCCCTTCCCCCTTGATGGGGGAAGAGCCGGGGTTGGGGGTGCGGCGGGTCCGGTTGGCCGCCGAAGGAAGGTTCGGGCTGAAAGGGCGGCGGCGCCGGGTCCGTGACCGCCTTCACCCCCATCCCAACCCTTCCCCATCAAGGGGGAAGGGCTTATTTGAGCGACGGCAGGTTGAGGCCGTGCTCGCGGGCGGTCGCGATGGCGATCTCATAGCCCGCGTCGGCGTGGCGCATCACCCCCGTCGCCGGGTCGTTCCACAGCACCCGCTCCAGCCGCCTGGCCGCCTCCGGCGTGCCGTCGGCGACGACGACCACGCCCGAATGCTGGCTGTAGCCCATGCCGACCCCGCCGCCGTGGTGCAGCGACACCCAGCTGGCCCCCGAGGCGGTGTTCAGCAGGGCGTTGAGCAGGGGCCAGTCCGACACCGCGTCCGAGCCGTCCATCATCGCCTCGGTCTCGCGGTTGGGGCTGGCCACCGAACCGCTGTCGAGGTGGTCGCGGCCGATGACGATGGGGCCGCTGAGCTCGCCCGAGGCGACCATGTCGTTGAACATCAGCCCGGCCCGGTGCCGGTCGCCGAGGCCGATCCAGCAGATCCGCGCCGGCAGCCCCTGGAAGGCGATGCGCTCGCCCGCCATGTCCAGCCAGCGGCAAAGGCCGGCGTTGTCCGGGAACAGCTTTTTCATCGCCGCGTCGGTCTTCTTGATGTCGTCCGGATCGCCGGTCAGGGCGGCCCAGCGGAACGGGCCGACGCCGCGGCAGAACAGCGGGCGGATATAGGCGGGCACGAATCCGGGAAAGTCGAAGGCGTCCTCGACGCCCGCGTCGAAGGCGACCTGGCGGATATTGTTGCCGTAGTCGGTGACCGGCACGCCCATCTTCTGGAAGTCGAGCATGGCGCGGACGTGCACCGCCATGGATTTCCGCGCCGCGGCCTCGACGGCGGCCGGGTCGCCCTGCCGCCTCGTCTCCCAGTCCGCCACCGTCCAGCCGGCCGGCAGATAGCCGTTGACGGGGTCGTGGGCCGAGGTCTGGTCGGTGACCAGATCGGGCCGCACGCCGCGCTTGACCAGTTCAGGCAGAACATCCGCCGCATTTCCCAAAAGGCCGACGGATATGGGCTTTTTGTCTGCATTCGCCTTCCAGATCAGGGCCAGGGCCTCGTCCAGCGTCCCGGCCATGACGTCGAGGTAGCGGGTCTTCAGCCGCATCTCGATCCGGCTGCGCTGACACTCCACGGCGAGGCAGGACGCCCCGGCCATGGTCGCCGCCAGCGGCTGGGCCCCGCCCATGCCGCCGAGGCCGGCGGTCAGGATCCACTTGCCCGACCAGTCGCCGCCATGGTGCTGGCGCCCGGCCTCCATGAAGGTCTCATAGGTGCCCTGAACGATGCCCTGGGCGCCGATGTAGATCCACGACCCGGCCGTCATCTGGCCGTACATCATCAGCCCCTTGCGATCGAGTTCGTGGAAATGCTCCCAGGTCGCCCATCTGGGCACCAGGTTGGAGTTGGCGATCAGCACCCTGGGCGCGTCGGCATGGGTGCGGAACACCCCGACCGGCTTGCCCGACTGGACCAGCAGGGTCTGGTCGGGCCCGAGCGCGCGCAGTTGATGGACGATGCGGTCGAAAGACGCCCAGTCGCGCGCCGCCTTGCCGATGCCGCCATAGACCACCAGCTCCTCGGGCCGCTCGGCCACCTCCGGGTCGAGGTTGTTCATCAGCATCCGCAGCGCCGCCTCGGCGGCCCAGGTCTTCGCCGTCATCTCCGGCCCGCGCGGGGCGCGGACGACGCGGCTGTTCGGGGTCTGTTGAGTCGTCATGACCGCGTCTCTACGCTGCCCGCCCATGACCATGGAAGACTCAGACGCGCTCGGCTGGCGCAGCGTCGCCGACCTGGTCGGCGATCACCCGGACGCCCCCGTCGCCCTGATCGGCGCCGGCCTCAACGAGCGCTCCCTGACCCCCGGCCGCTGCGATCTCGGCCCGAAGGCGTTCCGGGCCGTGCTGCCGCGCTTCTCGACCTATGACGTGGAGACCGGCGCCGAGCTGGCGACCCGCGTTCACGACGCCGGCGACGTGCCGCTGAAGGCCGTCTCGCCCGCCGAGGCCTTCGGGCCGGTGAGGGATGCGGTAGCGGCGCAGGGCGTCCGAGGGCTGACGGTGCTCATCGGCGGCAACAACGCCATCACCCGGCCGGGTGTGCACGGGCTGGGGCTGACGCGGACGGGATTGCTGACGCTGGACGCCCATTTCGACCTGCGCGACACCGACCAGGGCCTGACCAACGGCAATCCGGTCCAGGCCCTGCTCGAGGACGGTCTCGACGGCCGCCGCGTCAGCCAGGTCGGCCTCGCCCCCTTCGCCAACACCCGGCGGGCGCACGACAAGGCGACGGCGGCGGGGATTTCGGTGCGCACGGCGCGGGACTGCCGCGCGCGGGGCCTGGCCTCCGTCGTCGCCGATGAACTGGACCGGCTGTCGGCCCTCGTCGAGGTCATCTACGTCGACTTCGACATCGATGTGATCGACCGCGGCCAGTGGCCCGCCTCGCCCGGCGCCCGCCCCGGCGGCGTCTCCGTCCACGACTTCTTCGAGGCCGCGCGGGTGATCGGCGCCCATCCGAAGGTCAGGGCCGTCGACCTGGCCGAATACGACCCCTCGCTCGAGGTCGGCGACCTCGGCTCCCTGACCGCCGGCCGCTGGTTCTGCGAGCTGCTGGCGGGATTCGGGGCGCGATGATCGCCGCCGACCGGCTGCTCACCGACTGCCGCCTGGCCACCATGGTCGAGGGCGGCGCGCCCTATGGCGCGGTCGACGACGGCGCCGTCCTGATCGTCGACGGCCGCATCGCCTGGGCCGGGCCTCGCCCCGACCTGCCCGGCCATGATGCGCAACAGACGGACCGCCTCGACGGCCGCTGGGTCACCCCCGGCCTGATCGACTGCCACACCCATCTGGTGTTCGGCGGCGACCGTTCGGGCGAGTTCGAACAGCGTCTGGGCGGCGCCGCCTATGAGGACATCGCCCGCGCCGGCGGCGGCATCGTCTCGACCATGACGGCGACCCGGGCGGCTTCGGAGGATCAGCTCTACGCCTCCGCCCTGACCCGGCTCGCCGGCCTCAAGGCCACCGGCGTCACCACCGTCGAGATCAAGTCCGGCTACGGCCTCGACCATGACGGCGAGCTGAAGATGCTGCGCGTCGCCCGCCGCATCGGCCGCGAGGCCGGGGTGCGCGTCCGCACCAGCTACCTCGGTCTCCACGCCGTCCCGCCCGAGCACCGCGCCGACCGCGCCCGCTATGTGGACAAGGCTGTGGATGAAGTCCTGCCCGCCGCCCACGCCGAGGGCCTGGTCGACGCCGTCGACGCCTATTGCGAGCCGATCGCCTTCTCCGCCGAAGAGGTCGCCCGGCTGTTCGACAGGGCCCGCGCCCTCGGCCTGCCGGTCAGGCTGCACGCCGACCAGCTGTCGAACGGCGGCGGCGCGGCCCTGGCGGCGCGCTACGGCGCCCTGTCGGCCGACCACATCGAGCACACGGACGAGCCGGGGGTGCGGGCCATGGCGGCGGCCGGCGTGGTCGCCGTCCTGCTGCCCGGCGCCTTCCTGATGCTGCGCGAGACCACGCCGCCGCCGGTCGAGCTGCTGCGCCGCCACGGCGTGGCCATGGCGGTGGCGACCGACTGCAATCCCGGCACCTCGCCGGTCGCCTCGATGACGGCGGCGCTGAACCTGGCCTGCGTCCAGTTCCGCCTGACCCCGGAGGAGGCGCTGGCCGGGGCCACCCGGGTCGCGGCGAGGGCCCTGGGCCTGCGGGACGAGGCGGGAACGATCGAGACCGGCCGGGCCGCCGACCTCGCCGTCTGGGACGTCGAACGCCCGGCCGAGCTCTGCTACTGGCTCGGCAAGCCGCTGCTGCACGCCCGCTATCTCGCCGGCGTCGCCGATCGGTAATCGCCTGTAGGGACGAATCCCCGCACCCTGCGCCCATGCGCTTCGCCCGCGACCGCACCGAGGCCGTCCTGCTCGCCGCCCTGATCGGGGTGACCCTGGCCCTCGCCGTGACCACCGGCCTGTCGATCGGGGCGGCGCTGGCTCAGCTGCGGTAGTCCGTCCTGGCCGCCAGGTCCGGCCGCGGCCGCTCCAGCGGCGGCGCGGCCAGCGTCCCGACATGGATGAAGCCCGCCACCTGTTCTCCGGGAACAAGTCCAATCAGTTCAATCGCTTGTGGGTCATAACTGTACCAGTCCGTGATCCAGCTGGCCGAATAGCCCAGCGCATGGGCGGCGTGTTCGAGGTTCATGCACACCGCCCCGGCCGAGAGCTGCTGCTCCCAGACCGGCGTCCCGCGCCCCTCGACCGGCGCGGACACCACGAGGATGGTCAGCGGCGGGGCGGTCAGCTTGGCCAGCGCGGCGCGGGCCTTGCCGGGGTCGGGCTGGCCCGCCGCCAGCGGCCGCAGGGCCTCGGCCAGGGCCGCCCGGCTGTGCGGCCCCATCACCACGAAGCGCCACGGGAACAGCTTGCCGTGGTCCGGGGTCCGGGCCCCGAGCCGCAGCAGGCGTTCGACCTGGTCCGGCGACGGGCCGGGCGCGGCCAGCGCCTGGGCCGGGGCCGAGCGGCGCACGGCCAGCCGCGCCTCCAGTTCGGGCGAGGGAGTCGGCAGCGGCAGGGCCTGGCCCAGATCGGCGTCGGTCATGCGGCCTAGCTAGTGGTCCGGCCGCCCCTGCGCCATATGCGGGGGATGACCGACTCCCGCGACGCCTTCGACGCCGACCGCCCGACCCCCGCCTGGGACGACCCCGCCGAGCGTCCGCCGCCGTGGCGCAGCGGCGGCGAGACCGTGGTCTTCGAGAATCCGTGGATGCGGCTGACCCGCCATCCGGCCACGGCGCCGACCGGGCTGGCGTGCGACTATGTGGTGATGCGGCCGCGCCACCTCTCGGTCGGCGTCCTGCCGGTCCACGACGACGGCGCCGTGACCCTGGTCGGCCAGCAGCGCTTCGCCCTGATGAACTGGTCGTGGGAGATGCCCGAGGGCGGCGCGCCCTTCGACGAGGACCCCATCGAGGGCGCCCGCCGCGAACTGGCCGAGGAGGCCGGCCTCGCCGCGGCCTGCTGGCGCGAGGCGCTGAAGGTCGAGACGAGCAATTCGATCACCGACGAACGGGCCCTGGCCTGGATCGCCTGGGAGCTGTCGCCCGCGCCCTGCGCGCCCGACCCGACCGAGGTCATCTGCGTCGCCCGCGTCCGCTTCGGCGACCTGCTGCGCGAGATCGGCCGCGGCGCGGTGCGCGACATGTTCACGGTGGCGACGGCGCTGCGCGCCTACCATATGGCCCGCGAGGGCGAACTGCCGCCCGAACTGGCGAAGGCCATGCTGGCGGGCGTATGATGACCGCGAAGGAGACCCGGATGCCGAAACTCGAAGTGGTCGCCGCGCGCCCGGACGTCTGGAGCGGCCTGTGCGACGCGGCCGCGGAGACGGCGCGGGCCGAGCCGCACCTGGCCTCGCAGATGAACGCCGTGATCCTCTCCCACGGCGACCTCGCCGCGGCCCTCGGCTTCCAGATCGCGCGCAAGCTGGGCGACGCCGAACTGGGGGCCATGTCGGTGCGCGAGATCTGCCGCGACGCCTTCGAGGCCGAGCCCGCCATCGTCGCCGCCGCCGAGGCCGACCTGCGCGCCGTCGCCGAGCGCGACCCGGCCCTCAAGTCGCTGCTGCAGCCCTTCCTCTATTTCAAGGGCTTCCAGGCCCTGCAGGGCCACCGGGTGGCCCACTGGCTGTGGACCCACGGCCGCGAGGCGCTGGCCTTCCATTTCCAGAGCCGCATGTCCGAACTGTTCCAGGTCGACATCCACCCGGCCGCGCAACTGGGCTGCGGCCTGTTCCTCGACCACGGCACCGGCATCGTCATCGGCGAGACCGCCGTGGTCGGCGACGACGTGTCGATGCTGCACGCCGTCACCCTCGGCGGCACCGGGGCCGAGCGCGGCGACCGCCACCCGAAGATCGGCCGCGGCGTGCTGCTGGGCGCCGGCGCCAAGGTGCTCGGGGCCATCGCCGTGGGCGACTACGCCAAGGTGGCGTCGGGCTCCGTGGTGCTCAAGCCGGTGCCGGCCGGCTGCACCGTCGCCGGCGTCCCGGCCCGGCTGGTCAACTGCCCGACCGGCGCGGTTCCGGCCCGGACCATGGACCACACCCTGGCGGACCTCGTCTACGACTTCGTCATCTGACCTCCTCCCCGTTGCGCGGGCAGGAAAACGCCTTCCCCTGTGGCGACCGTTTCTCTAGGGTCCGGCGCTCAAGACAGACCCGAGGCCAAGCATGAACACCGCCGACATGAAGCGCGTCGAGACGCACCTGAAGCGCACCTTCAACACGGGCGGCATCATCCTCAAGCCGCGCGGCAAGCCGAGCGACTCGGCCGAGGTCTATGTCGGCGACGAGTTCATCGGCGTGGTCTTCGAGGACGAGGACGAGGCGGGCAGCTTCATGTTCGAGATGGCCATCCTGGCGGAAGACCTGCCCGAGGCCTGAGCCGCCTCGCCGGACACGCACGAAAAAGCGCCGGAGGATCGCTCCTCCGGCGCTTTTTCGTTTCGGGCCCGGATCAGCGCTTGCCGAAGATCACGTCGAGGACGCTGGTCAGGAAGCCCTTCTTCTCGGCCGGGCTTGCGGCGGCGGCCGGGGCCGCGGCGGGCGCGGCGGGCGCGGCGGGTGCGGGCGCGGGCTTCGGCGTCGGGGCCGGAGCGGCGGCGGCCGGGCTGGGCGCGGCGGCCTTCGGAGCGGTCTTCGGAGCAGCCTTTGGAGAAGCCTTTGGAGAAGCCTTTGGAGAAGCCTTTGGAGAAGCCTTTG
>NZ_CALMZS010000035.1 GCF_937870815.1 uncultured Brevundimonas sp. | reverse complement strand
GAGCGCGAGTACGAGCGCAACATAGAGAGATACAAGTTCCTGCGCTGGGGCTCGTCGGCCTTCAACAATTTCCGCGTCGTGCCGCCCGGAACCGGCATCTGCCACCAGGTCAACCTGGAGAACCTGGCCCAGACGGTGTGGACCGCGCCCGAGGGCAGGGCGACCGTGGCCTATCCCGACACCGTGGTCGGCACCGACAGCCACACCACCATGATCAACGGCCTGGCCGTTCTGGGCTGGGGCGTCGGCGGCATCGAGGCCGAGGCGGCCATGCTGGGCCAGCCCATTCCCATGCTGATCCCCGAGGTCATCGGCTTCCGCCTGACCGGCGCCCTGCCGGAAGGGGCCACCGCCACCGACCTGGTGCTGACCGTCACCCAGATGCTGCGCAGGAAGGGAGTGGTCGGCAAATTCGTCGAATTCTTCGGACCGGGCGTGACCAGCCTGACCATCGAGGACCAGGCCACCATCGCCAACATGGCCCCGGAATACGGCGCCACCTGCGGCTTCTTCCCGGTGTCGGCGGCGACGATCGCCTATCTGACCGCCACCGGCCGCGACAAGGCGCGCGTCGCCCTGGTCGAGGCCTATGCTAAGGCGCAGGGACTGTGGATCGACGAGACCAGCGAGGATCCGGCGTTCACCGACGTGATCGAACTGGACATGGGTTCGGTCGTGCCGTCGCTGGCCGGGCCGAAGCGGCCGCAGGACAAGGTCGAGCTGAGCGTCGCCGCCCCCTCGTTCGAGACCGCCCTGGGCGAGGTGTTCAACCGCCCGGCCGACGCCCCGCGCGTCAAGGTCGACGGCGCGAAATTCGACCTCGGCGACGGCGACGTGGTCATCGCCGCGATCACCTCCTGCACCAACACCTCCAACCCGTCGGTGCTGATCGCCGCCGGCCTGGTGGCGCGCAAGGCCCGCAAGCTGGGCCTGAAGGTCAAGCCGTGGGTCAAGACCTCGCTGGCCCCCGGCTCGCAGGTGGTCACCGACTATCTGACCGCCGCCGGCCTGCAGGACGACCTCGACGCCCTCGGCTTCAACCTGGTCGGCTACGGCTGCACCACCTGCATCGGCAACTCGGGCCCGCTGTCGGAAAGCATCTCCAGGGCGATCAACGACCACGGCCTGGTCGCCACCAGCGTGCTGTCGGGCAACCGCAATTTCGAGGGCCGGGTGAACCCGGACGTCCAGGCCAACTACCTGGCCTCGCCGCCGCTGGTGGTCGCCTATGCGCTGGCCGGCTCGATGCGGATCGACATCTCGAAGGATCCGGTCGGCCAGGACAAGAAGGGCAAGGACGTCTTCCTGAAGGACCTCTGGCCGACCTCGGCCGAGATCGCCGCCATCCAGAAGAAGTCGGTCACCCCGGCCATGTTCGCCAAACGCTACGCCGACGTGTTCAAGGGCGACCGGCACTGGCAGGGCATCGAGGTCGAGGGCGGCCAGACCTACGCCTGGGACGACAGCTCGACCTATGTCGCCAACCCTCCGTATTTCGAGGGCCTGTCGATGGAGCCGACCCCGGTCGCCGACATCGTCGAGGCCCGGGTGCTGGCCATCTTCGGCGACTCGATCACCACCGACCACATCAGCCCGGCCGGTTCGATCAAGACGACCTCGCCGGCGGGCGCCTGGCTGACCCACCGCGGCGTCGACGCCCTCGACTTCAACAGCTACGGCGCGCGCCGCGGCCACCACGAAGTCATGATGCGCGGCACCTTCGCCAACATCCGCATCCGCAACCGGATCACCCCGGACATCGAGGGCGGCGTCACCAAGCATTTCCCGTCGCAGGACGTGATGTCGATCTACGATGCCGCCATGAGGTACCAGTCCGAGGGCCGGCCGCTGGTGGTGTTCGCGGGCAAGGAATACGGCACCGGCTCGTCGCGCGACTGGGCGGCCAAGGGCACCCGTCTGCTGGGCGTCCGCGCCGTCATCGCCGAGAGCTACGAGCGCATCCACCGCTCCAACCTGGTCGGGATGGGCGTCGTGCCGCTGCAGTTCAAGGCCGAGGGCTGGACCCGTCTGGGCCTGACCGGCGAGGAGATCGTCACCATCCGCGGCCTGTCGGACGTCAATGTCGGCAAGCTGCGGCCGCGTCAGGACCTGTGGGTCGAGCTGTTCCGCCCCTCGGACGGCAAGATGGCCCGCTTCCCGGTCCGCTGCCGCATCGATAACCAGACCGAGCTGGACTATTTCAAGGCCGGCGGGGTGATGCCCTATGTGCTGAGGAACCTGGC
>NZ_CALMZS010000034.1 GCF_937870815.1 uncultured Brevundimonas sp. | reverse complement strand
GTCGCCAATGAGCGCACCACCTTCGCCGACGCCTTCGGCATGGCCGACCAGGTGCTGCACTCGGGCGTGCGCTCGATCACCGACCTGATGATCCTGCCCGGTTTGATCAACCTCGACTTCGCCGACGTGCGCGCCGTCATGTCCGAGATGGGCAAGGCGATGATGGGCACGGGCGAGGCCTCGGGCGACGACCGCGCCCTGATGGCGGCCCAGAACGCCATCGCCAATCCGCTGCTCGACGAGACCTCGCTGAAGGGCGCCAAGGCCGTGCTGGTCAACATCACCGGCGGCATGGACATGACCCTGCTGGAAGTCGACGAGGCCGCCAACGCCATCGCCGGCGAGGTCGATTCCGACGCCAACATCATCTTCGGCGCCGCCTTCGATCCGGCCCTGGACGGCAAGATCCGCGTCTCGGTCGTGGCCACCGGCATGGAGGACCTCGCCGTGGCCCAGTCGCCGTCCTCGATCGCCGCCGCGCCGCTCGAGACCCGCCGCCCGACGCCGTCCTGGGCCGCCTCGCGGGCCGAGCCGGTGCGCCAGGACGCGGGGCGGGAGCCGGTCCGGGCCGAGGCCGCCCGGCGGCCCGAGCCGGCCCCGGTCGTGCCGAGCTTTCAGTCGCCCCAGCCGGCCTACGGCGCCGTCGCCCGGGCGCCCGAGCCTCGCCCCGAGCCGGTGATCCACGTCGCCGACGAGCGCGCCCTGGAGCCGATCGTCGATCCCTGGGTCGAGGAATACGAGTCCTCGCCCCGCGCCGCCGCCCAGGCCGCGGCCCCGGCCGCCCAGGGCGATCTCTACATGGACCGCGCCGGCGAGCGCCCGGCCGCGCCGCCGCCCTCGCAGCCGGCCCCGCGCGCCGAAGAGCCGGCCTATGACGACCACGACGAGCGCGATCACCGCAAGTCGGGCTGGAGCCTGTTCGGACGCGGCAAGCGCCAGCCTGTCCAGCCGGCCTATGCGCCGCAGACCCGCACGACGGAGATGCGCTCGACCAGCCAGGTCCAGCCCGCGCCCGAGTTCGACGAGGGCCAGGCCGAGGACGACCTCGAGATTCCGTCCTTCCTGCGGCGGTTGGCCAACTAGGGTTCAGGCAGCAGGCAGCAGGCAGCAGGCAGCAGGCAGCAGGCAGCAGGCAGCAGGGAAGGGCGGTCGCAGGGCCGCCCTTTCGCTTTGCCGGGAGAGGGAGACTGAGGCGCACGCCTGCTGCCTGCTGCCTGCTGCCTCCCGTTAACGAAACAATCCGAAACCCGACTTTCATTTTCCGCTGGGCCGCACGCCGCTACAGGGTTCCTGGGGCGAACTCCGCACGCAGAGGCGGGGCGCAAGTTGAAGCGAGTTTGAGTTTTGCCGGTCCGCAACGACCATCACCAGAAGACGACCATCGCGCCGGCGATCATCGCCGGCGTGGGCGTGCACACCGGCGACCGGGTGCGTCTGGCCGTGCGTCCGGCCCCGGTCGGCACGGGCATCGTCTTCGTGCGCACCGACGTGCGTGATCGCGACAACGTCATCCCGGTCTCCGGCGAGGCCGTCGTCGACGCCCGCCTGAACACCATGATCGAGAACGCCGCCGGGGTGCGCCTGTCGACCATCGAGCACCTGATGGCCGCCTTCGCCGCCCTGGGCGTGTCGAACGCCGTGGTCGAGGTCGATGGGCCCGAACTGCCGATCCTCGACGGCTCGGCCCTGCAGTTCGTCCAGCTGCTCGACCGCGCCGGCTTCCGCCGTCAGGAGGCCCCGGTCCGCTATATCGAGATCCTCGAGCCGATCCGGGTGGAGGAGGGCGACAAGAGCGCCGTCCTGCTGCCCTGCGACCGCTATGAGATGCGTTTCGAGATCGACTTCCCGACCCCGGTGATCGGCAACCAGGTGGTGGATTTCGTCGTCGACGAGGCCACCTTCCGGGCCGAGATCATGGCCGCCCGCACCTTCGGCTTCGCCCATGAGGTCGAGGCCCTGCGCGAGGCCGGCCTGGCCCGTGGCGGCAGCCTCGAGAACGCCGTGGTCATCGACGGCGACCAGATCCTCAACCCGGGCGGGCTGCGGATGGAGCGCGAGTTCGTCAGGCACAAGGCGCTGGACGCCATCGGCGACATGTACGTTCTCGGCGCGCCCCTGCTGGGCCGCTACGAGGGCGTCAAGGCCGGCCACCACATCAACAACC
>NZ_CALMZS010000033.1 GCF_937870815.1 uncultured Brevundimonas sp. | reverse complement strand
TTACACGAGAGCTGTCCCTGTTTTCCTTGTCTCAGTTCCGGGGGTCACTCCAGCCCAGCGCCGGGCCGAAAGTGGTGTGTGTCCCTACTTATCCGACGGCAAGGGCGCGGCCGGATCGCGCAGCCACGCCGCCACGTCGCGGTAGACGGTCTCGGCCTGCAGGTCGCGGTTGAGGAGGTGCCAGCCGTCGGGGTAGAAGGCGGTGCGCAGGCCGGGGCGGTCGCCGGCGCGGTCGAGGGCGGCGCGCATGGCGTCCTCGCGGATGACGTTGTCGTGGGCGCCGTACAGCAGCAGGGTGGGGGTCCGGACGTCGCCGAGGCGGCGCGAGGCGTCCTCCATCAGGTCGACGAGGCCGTAGAGGGCGTCGAAACGGGTGGTGATCAGGCTGTTCGGATCGCGGTAGTTGCGGAACAGCTCCAGCCGGTTGTCGGAGGCGGGGCGGTCGCGCACGGCCCACTCCGGCACGCCCACGGCGCGGTCGCCCATGGTCCGGGCGGCGAGCCACAGGCCGGCGCTGTTGATCGGGCCCTGGGCGGACCAGCCCCAGACGGCGGGGGCCAGCAGGATGAGCCGGTCGGCGTCGGGCGGGCGGTCCGAGGCGAAGGCGACGACGGCGACGGCGCCGCCCATGCTCTCGCCGGCCACGGCGATGGTCGCGTCGGGATGACGGGCGCGGGCCAGGGCGACGGCGGTGCGCAGGTCTTCGGCCATGCGGGCCTCGCCGGCCCAGACGCCGCGCCCGGGCGACTCGCCGAAGCCGCGCTGGTCGACGGCCCAGGTCTCGATGCCGCGCTCGGCCCACCACGGCCCGGCCAGGCGGAAGGCAGCGCGGCTGTCGTTCATGCCGTGCAGGGCGACGACGACGGCCCAGGGCTCGCCCTGAGGGGTCCAGCGCGCCAGCCGCAGGCGGGCCCCGTCGTCCATGACCAGATGGTCCGCCGTCAGGGCCGGGCCGGCGAAGCCCGGCGGCGGCGTCATCGGCGGCTGGACGGCGGGCGTGGCGCAGGCGGCGAGGACAAAAGTAAGGGCGAGGGCGACAACCGCGCTCCCTCTCCCGATGGGAGAGGGCTTGAGCGCCCGGGAGCGTAGCGATCGGTCTTGCGCGAAAGGGTGAGGGGCGACCGCCCGTCGGTGAGGCGCCACCCGGGACTCAAGCGGCGGCTTGCGCCGACTGGACCAGACGACCCTCATCCGGCGCTGCGCGCCACCTTCTCCCAATGGGAGAAGGAACGGTGATGCGAGACCTTCATCATCCGCCCAGAATGCCCCGAACCCTCTGGCGAGGATACGGCAGTCAGGCGAAGTCGCCATCGTCCTCAACAGCCGCCGGCTGGGCCGCCAGGGCCGCCGCGGTTTCGGCCTCGGTCGGCAGGCGCAGGCGAATGACGCCCTTGAAGGCGTCGGGGTCGATCGCCTTGCCCTTCTTGGTGATGGTCAGCCGGCCCTGCCGCATCAGGGCAAGGGCGCAGCGCCGCACCTTGGGCAGCATCCGCTGCCATTGTTCAGGCTGCAGGTCCTTGGCCACATCGGCCGGTTCAATGCTCTTGCCGCCGACACCCTTGGGATCGGCCTTCGCCAGTTTTTCGAAGATGGCGGTTTCGACGGGGTCGCTCATCGCGCCTATATGCTGCATTGCGAGAGCGAGAGTAAGGCGGAGCGAGAGCGATGGTTCAGAAGGTCACGGTGACGGAGGGCGAGTTCGCCGGCTGGCGGATGTACGACCTGCACGGCACCTTCGACCAGGTGGTCGGGCCGTTCTATTTCAGGCCGGATCCGGACGGACGGATGCGCTGCGCCTTCCGGGCCGAGCCCAAGCATATGAACGCCGGCGACCGGATGCACGGCGGCTGCCTGATGACCTTCGCCGACATCGCCCTGTTCCAGACCGCCTATCAGGAGATGGAAGGGGCGTCGGGGGTGACGGTGTCGCTGGATTCGACCTTCATCGACGGGGCCTATGTCGGCGAACTGGTCGAGGCGACCGGCGAGGTGGTGCGGGCCGGCAAGAGCCTGATCTTCGTGCGCGGCCAGATCCACGCCGGGGAGCGCATGCTGATGACCTTCTCGGGCGTGATCCGGAAATTCACGCCGCGGGCCAGGGGCCAGGGGCTAGGGGCTAGGGGCTAGGGGCTAGGTGAGAGGTTGGGGGCGACCGCTGAGAGTTCACCCCGCGCAGAGCGTCAGACCGACGGGGAGAGTCTCCCTAGCCCCTAGCCCCTAGCCCCTAGACCCTAGCCCCTAGACCCTGACCTCAGCCGTCGATGATGTCCTGCAGGAGGGCGGCCATGCGGTCGCGCATCCGCTCGCACTCGCCGGGCGTCATTGCGAAGCCGCCGGTGATCTCGCGGCTGACCGCCATGCCCATCACCAGGGCGGCCGCCAGCCGGGCGCGGACGGCGGCGTCGGGGCCGCCGACCCAGTCGGCGAACGGGTTGAGAAACCGCTCCGCGCCGGTGCGCTGGACCAGCTCCATGGCCCTGGTCGAGCCGACCGAGCGCAGCAGGATCAGCAGGCCCCTGAGCCGGCTCCCGCCGCGGGCCTCATCGATGGCCTCGCGGGCGACCCGCTCGCCGAAGCTGGAACGGTCGCCCTCCATCAGCGTCGCGCCGTTCTCGCAGCTGTCGAGGACGGCGGTGAACAGGTCTTCCTTGGAGCCGAAATAGCGCGACACCAGGGCGGCGTCGACGCCGACGTCGCCGGCGATGTCGCGCAGGCCGACGTCGTCGTAGCTCTCTTGCGCGAACCGTTCGCGCGCGGCCGCGAGAATGGCGGCGCGGGTCGCCCCGGCGTTCCTCGGCCGGGGCGCGACATGGTGAAACAACCGGACTGCTCCTAAAAGGCCCGGGCGGTTATGACCTTGTCATCACCCGTCGACAAGCATGACCCGGGCGGTTTCGGCAAATCGGACGATGACGAACGCCCGTCACTCGGCTAGACGGGCATCGACCCGCCCGCCGGATCCGCGCCCGGGGTCCGGGCTTGACGAGACCGGGCCGTCGACACGCCATCCATGGAAACCACAATGCGCTTTCTCGTCACCGGCAGCGCCGGCTTCATCGGCTTTCACCTGTGCCGGAGGCTGCTGGCCGAGGGGCATCAGGTGGTCGGCGTCGACAATTTCTCCGACTATTACGACGTCGCCCTGAAGCACGCCCGCAACGCGGTGCTCGAGACCCACCACAACGCCTTCAAGGTCGAGCGCCTCTCGCTGGAGGATCAGGCCGAGCTGAACCGGGTCTGGGAAGCGGCGGCGCCGGACATGGTCATCCACCTCGCCGCCCAGGCCGGCGTTCGCTACAGCATCGACCATCCCGAGGCCTATGTGTCGGCCAACCTCGTCGGCACCTTCAACGTGCTGGAGGCGGCCCGGCGGTTTCAGCCGCAGCACCTGCTCGCCGCCTCGACCAGTTCCGCCTACGGGGCCAATACCGAAATGCCCTTCCGAGAGACGGACAGGGCGGTCCATCCGCTGACCCTCTACGCCGCCACCAAGGGCGCCACCGAACTGATGGGGCACAGCTACAGTCACCTGTTCGGCGTGCCGACGACCTTCTTCCGCTTCTTCACCGTCTATGGCCCCTGGGGCCGGCCGGACATGGCGCTGTTCAAATTCACCAGGGCGATCATGGCCGACGAGGCCATCGAGGTTTACGGCCAGGGCGAGATGTCGCGCGATTTCACCTTCGTCGACGATCTGGTCGAGGGGATCGTCCGGTTGGCCGGAACGATCCCGGGAACCCGGCCGGTCGAAGGCGACACCCTGTCGCCGGTGGCGCCGTTCCGGCTCGTCAACGTCGGCGGCGGCGCGCCGAGCAATCTTATGGACTATATCGGGGAACTGGAGAGGGCGCTGGGCCGTGAGGCGAAGAAGACTTTTCTTCCCATGCAGGACGGCGACGTGCGGGCCACCTTCGCCTCGGCCGACCTGCTGGAGGCCCTGACCGGCTACAAGCCGTCGACGCCCATCTCCGTAGGGGTGCCCGCCTTCGTCGCCTGGTATCGGGAACACTACGGCGCCTGAGCGGGAGGGCCGGGTCTCGATCCTGGTCTCATCCGCCCGCATGTCCCCGCTGGCCAAGCGCCGACGCATTCGCTAATCCCCACCCGATCGAACCGAAGGACGACTTTCCATGCGCGTGGCGATGATCGGAACCGGCTATGTGGGCCTGGTGTCAGGGGCCTGTTTCGCCGACTTCGGCCATGAGGTGACCTGCGTCGACAAGGACCCGTCCAAGATCGAGCGGCTGGAGCGGGGCGAAATTCCGATCTTCGAGCCCGGCCTGGACGACCTGGTCGCCGCCAATGTGCACGACGGCCGGCTGAGCTTCGCGCTGGACGGGGCCGGGGCCATCCGCGCCGCCGATGCGGTGTTCATCGCCGTCGGCACCCCCTCGCGGCGCGGCGACGGCCATGCCGACCTGTCCTATGTCCACGCCGCCGCCGAGGAGATCGCCGACCTGATCGAGGGCTTCACGGTGATCGTCACCAAGTCGACGGTCCCCGTGGGAACCGGCGACGAGATCGAGGCCATCATCCGCGCCCGGCGGCCCGACGCCGACTTCGCCGTGGTGTCCAATCCGGAGTTCCTGCGCGAGGGCGCGGCCATCGAGGATTTCAAGCGCCCGGACCGGATCGTGGTCGGGGCCGAGGACGAGCGCGCCCGGGCGGTGATGCGCGAGCTTTACCGCCCGCTGAACCTGAACGAGACGCCGATCCTGTTCACCGGCCGGCGCACCTCGGAACTGATCAAATACGCCGCCAACGCCTTCCTGGCGATGAAGATCACCTTCATCAACGAGATGGCCGACCTGTGCGAAAAGGTCGGCGCCGACGTGCAGCAGGTCGCCCGCGGCATCGGCCTGGACAAGCGGATCGGCTCCAAATTCCTGCACGCCGGGCCGGGCTACGGCGGCTCCTGCTTCCCCAAGGACACCCTGGCCCTGGTGCGCACCGCGATCGACGCGGGTTCGCCGGTGCGGCTGATCGAGACCACGGTCGAGGTCAATGACGCGCGCAAGAAGGCCATGGCCGGACGGGTTTCGGCGGCCCTGGACGGGGACCTGGCGGGCAAGACCGTCGCCCTGCTGGGCCTGACCTTCAAGCCCAACACCGACGACATGCGCGACGCCCCCTCTCTGGACGTGGCCCCCGCCCTGATCGCCCTGGGCGCCACGGTGCAGGCCTTCGACCCGGAGGGGATGGCCGAGGCCGCCCGCCTGCTTTCCGGCGTGACGTTCAGGGACGGGCCCTACGAGGCCGTCGAGGGCGCCGACGTGGTCGTCATCCTGACCGAGTGGGACCAGTTCCGGGCGCTGGATCTGGACCGGGTCAAGCGGCTGCTGCGCCAGCCGGTGATGGTCGATCTGCGCAACATCTACCGGCCCGAGGACATGCGGGCCCGCGGCTTCCGCTACGCCTCGATCGGGCGCGCCTAGAGCGAAATCGGTTTGGACGCGATCGCGTCCAAACCCGGATCTTCGCTCCAGCCTTAGACTGGAGCCCGATTCACGGCATCGGCGGAATCGCGAAGCGAGTCCGCCTCAGCCTGAGGGCCATCGCCCTCCGCCTGTCGCATTGAGCCGCGGAGCCCCGGGCCGGGAGCCGGTTCCGGCGGACCGGCGGTTGACGCGCGCTTCATCCCGATGCGCTCGACGCCGGGGATGCGCAGTCCGCTCGCGTACCTGCCCGCGCTGTTCCCGTCGGCCGCCGGCCGGGCGACGGCGGGCGGGCATCAAAGGCGCGGCCCAGCCGGACTCACCCGGCCGCCACGGCCTTCATCGTGACCGCCGGATCGGCCAGGCGTGCGGCGTCCACGGCGGCGGCCCGGCCGATCATCTGGCGGCCGGCCATGAACTCGGCCGGGGCGTTGACCGCCTCGACGCAGACGATGCGGTCGCCGGCCAGATGGAAGACCGCGAAGGCCCCCGCCGCGGTGTCTCCGCGCAGCACCTGGCGGTCGGCCCCGCCGGCCAGGCCGGCGATCTGCAGCTTGACGTCGTACTGGTCCGACCAGAACCACGGGACCTCGGGCGCGGGCGCCGGCCGGCCGGCGATGGCCGCAGCCGCCTGTTTCGCCTGTTCCAGCGCATTGGGCACGCTTTCCAGCCGCTGCATCCGCCCCTCGTGGACCGGGACCGGCCGGAAGCTGACGTCGCCGATCGCCCAGATGGCCGGATCCGAGGTCCGCGCCGTCGCATCGACCGTCACCCCGTCGCCGAGGGCCAGTCCCGCCGCCCGGGCCAGCTGATCGCGGGCCTGGGCCCCGACCCCGACCAGCACCGCATCGGCCTCGACCAGCGCTCCGTCGGCCAGCCGCACCCCGGCGTCCTCGAAGGCGGCCGCCTCGGTCGAGGTCAGCACCTCGACCCCATGGGCCCGGTGGCGGGCGGTGAAGAAGTCCGACAGGGTCGGCGACGCCACCCGCGCCAGCACCCGGTCCATCCGCTCGAGGACCACCGCCCCGGCCCCCAGCGCCCGCGCCGAGGCCGCCGCCTCCAGCCCGACATAGCCGCCGCCGACCACCGCCAGCCGCCGGCCCGGCCCCAGGGCCGCCTTCAGCCGCTCGGCGTCGGCCAGCGTCCGCAGCTCCAGCAGCTCCGGCCGGTCCGCCCCCGGTATGGTCAGCTTCCGCGCCGTCGACCCGGTGGCCAGGATCAGGGCGTCGTACGGCTCGACCGTTCCGTCGGCGAAGCTCACGGTCTTCGCCGCCGCATCGATCGCCGTCGCCGTCACGCCCAGCCGCAGCTCGATGCCGTGGTCGGCGTAAAAGGCTTCCGGGCGCAGCAGCAGCGCCTCCAGGTCGGCCTCGCCCTTCAGCCAGGCCTTGGACAGCGGCGGCCGCTGGTACGGCGGCGCCGGCTCCTCGCCGGCCAGCACGATCGGCCCCTCATGCCCGTACTGGCGCAGCAAGGCCGCCGCCGTGCCGCCCGCATGGCCCGCGCCGATGATCAGAACCTTGGTCATGGGATGCTGATAGAGGGGCGAGGGTCGAGGGTCGAGGGGCGAGCGGGACAGACATGGCCGACCTCGTTCGTCCTTCTTCCTCGACCCTCGACCCTCGACCCTCGCCCCTCGCCCCCTCTTGACCGTTCCACTGTTACATCATATTGGAACGAACATGATCGACGCCCTGCCCCGCAACGCCGCCGCCACGGCCCGCAGCCGTCTCGCCCTCTATGACGCCCTGCTGTCGCTGAAGACGCGCGACGAGGTCGACGCCTTCCTCGCCGACCTGTGCACCCCGGCCGAGGTCCGCGCCTTCGCCGAGCGCTGGGAGGTGGCCCGCCTGCTCGACGCCGGCGGGCGGTCGTACCGCGAGATCGCCGCCGAGGCCCAGGCCAGCCCGACCACGGTCGTGCGGGTCGCCCGCTTCCTCAGGGAAATGCCGCATCAGGGCTACCGCCTGGTGCTGGACCGACTGAAAGACCGGGTGAAATCATGAGCACCGTCCAGGGCCGGCTGCGCATCGCCGTCCAGAAATCCGGCCGCCTGGCCGACCGCAGCCTCGACCTCGTCCGCGACGCCGGCCTGCGCGTGGTCAAGGGGAACAACGACCTGCTCTACCGGGTCGAGAACTATCCGATCGACCTGCTGCGCGTGCGCGACGACGACATCCCGACCTTCGTCGCCGACGGCGTCTGCGATCTGGGCATCGTCGGCGAGAACGTGCTGGAGGAGGCCCGCAACGGCGGCCCCCGGGCCGAGGTGGTCATGCCGCTGGGCTTCGGCCGCTGCACGCTGAAGATCGCCGCGCCCCCGACCCTGGCCTACGACGGCCCCGCCTCGCTGGAGGGGCTGCGCATCGCCACCTCCTACCCGACCGTCCTGCGCCGCTGGCTGGACGAGCGGAACGTCCGGGCCGAGATCGTCACCATGCGCGGCGCCGTCGAGGTCGCGCCGCGGCTCAGGCTGGCCGCCGCCATCTGCGACCTGGTCTCGACCGGCGCCACGCTCGAGGCCAACGGCCTGGGGCCGCACGACACGGTGCTCGACAGCCAGGCGGTGCTGATCCGCTCGCCTGTCGCGGCCGAGCCGTCGCTGCGGCCCCTGCTCGACAGCGTCGTCGACCGGATGGCCGGCGTGGTCTCGTCCCAGGGCGCCAAATATGTGATGCTCAACGCCCCGCGTTCGGCCCTGGACCGGATCACCGCCATCCTCCCCGGGGCCGGCTCGCCGACGGTCATGCCGCTGTCCGGGCGCGACGACGCCGTCGCCGTCCACGCCGTCTGCCAGGAGGCGGTGTTCTGGGAGACGCTGGAGAAGCTCAAGGCCGCCGGCGCCTCGGCCATCCTCGTCCTGCCGATCGAGAAGATGATGTGATGCGCCGGATCGACTGGAGTTCCCTCGACGCGGCCGGCCGCCGCGAGGCCGTGGCCCGTCCGGCGCGCCGCGCCGAGGCGCGGGTCGGCGACGTCGTGCGCGAGATTCTCGACGACGTGCGGGCCCGGGGCGGCGCCGCCGTCGCCGACTGGAGCCTGAAGCTCGACGGCTTCGCGCCGCGCCGCATCGCCATCACCGCGCAGGTGGTCGCCGCCGCCCGCGACGCCCTGCCGCCGACGGCCACCCGGGCCCTGCGCATCGCCGCCGACAATGTCCGGGTCTTTCACGAGGCCACCCGGCCGGAGGATTCGCCGTGGATCGAGACCACGGCCGGCGTCCGCTCCCGCCTGGTGTGGCGGCCGATCCGCGCGGCCGGCCTCTACGTCCCCGGCGGCACCGCCCCGCTGTTCTCCTCCCTGCTGATGCAGGCCATCCCCGCCGCCGTGGCCGGAGTGGGCGAACGCGTCGTGGTCACCCCGCCGGCGAAGGACGGCGGCGTTCACCCGGCCATGATCTACGCCGCCGGCGAGGCCGGGCTGGACGCCCTGTGGCTGATCGGCGGGGCCCAGGCCGTCGCCGCCCTGACCTTCGGCGCCGTCCTCGACGACGGCGCCATCGAGCCGGTCGACAAGCTGTTCGGCCCCGGCAACGCCTTCGTCGCCGAGGCCAAGAAACAGGCCGCCGCCCTGGCCGGCGGCCCGGCCGTCGACATGCCCGCCGGGCCCTCGGAGCTGATGGTCATCGCCGACCGCGACACCGACCCCGGGATCGCCGCCGCCGACCTGCTCAGCCAGGCCGAGCACGACGCCGACGCCCAGGTCATCCTCGTCTCCGACAGCCGCGCCGGCATCGACGCCATCCTGGCCGAGGTCGGGCGCCAGCTCCAGACCCTGCCCCGCGCCGACCTGGCCCGCCGCTCCCTCGCCGAGGGCCGCGCCATCCGCGTCCGCGACATGGCCGAGGCCTGCGACGTCGCCAATCTCTACGGTCCCGAACACCTCGCCCTGCAGACCGTCGACGCCGAGGCCCTCGTCGGCCGCATCACCGCCGCCGGCGCGGTCTTCGTCGGGGCCTTCGCCGCCGAGACCCTCGGCGACTACGCGGCCGGCCCCAGCCACGTCCTGCCCACCGACGGCGCCGCCCGCACCCTGGGCGGCGTCACCACCGCCAGCTTCATGACCTCGATGTCGGTCCAGTCGGTCAGCGAGGCGGGGGCCCGCGCCCTCGCCCCGGTGGCGGCGAGCCTGGCCCGGATGGAGGGGCTCGAAGCCCACGCGAGGGCCGCGGATCTGAGGAGCGGAGGATGACCCTCGGCGCCCTTCCCGCCCCGTTCGCCCCGCTGGTCTCCGGCGGCGACGGCCTCGACCGCTATCCGGCCGAGCCCCGCGCCCTCGCCGCCCGCATGGCCGAGGTCTACGGCGTCCCGGCCGACCGGGTGTTGCCGGTGCGCGGCGCGACCCACGGGCTGGAGCTGGTTTTCCGCCTCGCCGCCCGCGATGGACTGACGGTGCAGGCTCCCGACACCGAGCCCTGCAACACGCTGGCCGGCCTCTATGCCCGCCCGGCTCCCGGCGCCGCGCCCGCCGTCGTCATCGTCCGCGCCCTCGGTTCGCCCGAGGCGGCGGCCGAGACGGCCTTCCGCGTCGCCCCCGCCCTCCTCGTCATCGACGAGGGCCTGGCTGAGTTCGCGGACACACCCTCCGCCGTCAGCGTCATCGACGCTCACCCCAATCTGGTGGTTCTGCGCAGCCTGTCGCTGGCCTACGGCCTCGCCGGAGCCCGCGTCGGCGCCGCCCTCGCCCAGCCGAAGACCCTCGCCCGCCTGGCTTCGGTCCTCGAGCCCTGGGCCCTGCCGGAAGTCTCGGTCCGACTGGCCCTCCAGGCGCTGGACCCTTCGCGCATGATGGAGACCCGCCGGCGGATCGCCGTCGTCCGCGCCGAGCGCGAGCGGGTGGCCGCGGCCCTGTCGCGGGACATGGTCGTCGAGCCCGGCTTCGGCCCGGTCGTCGTGACCCGCCCCCCCCGTCCCGACGCCGTCCTCGCCGCCCTCGCCCGCTACGGCGTTCCGGCGGAACGGGCCGGCGAGCGTCTGCGCCTGCCGATCTCCGCCCGTTCGGAGGCCAACGACCGCCTGCTCGCCGCCCTCGACCTCGCCCCCGCTCCAGCCCGGCCGCACCGCACCGGCGAGGCCGTCCGGGACACCAGGGAGACCCGTATCGTCTGCGCCGTCGACCTCGACGCCCCGGGGCCGGTCTCCATCACCACCGGCGTCGGCTTCTTCGACCACATGCTGGAGCAGGTGGCGGCCCACGGCGGCTTCTCGCTGCGGCTGTCGTGCGAAGGCGACCTGCACACCGACCCGCACCACACCGTCGAGGACTCGGCCATCGCCCTCGGCCAGGCCCTGAAACAGGCCCTTGGCGAACGGCGCGGCGTCGCCCGCTACGGCTTCGTCCTGCCGATGGACGAGGCCAACGCCTCCGTCTCCATCGACCTGTCCGGCCGCCCCTTCCCGGTGTTCGAGGGGACCTTCAGCAGCCCCTTCATCGGCGACTACCGCACCGACCTGACCGCCCATGTGTTCCGCTCGCTGGCCGAGCACCTCGGCGCGGCCATCCACGTCTCGGTGACCGGCGACGACGACCACCACAAGACCGAGGCCGTCTACAAGGCCTTCGGCCGCGCCCTGCGCCAGGCCATCCGGGTCGAGGGCGACGCCGTCCCCAGCACCAAGGGGGTGTTGTGACCGCCGTCACCGTCCTCGCCTACGGGGCCGGCAATGTCGCCTCGGTCCGGTTCGCCCTGGAGCGGCTGGGCGCGACCGTCCGCCTGACCGACGATCCGGCCGGGATCGCCGAGGCCGAGCGCCTGATCCTGCCCGGCGTCGGCGCCGCCGGCTACGCCATGGCCCGCCTGTCCGGGCTCGGCCTGGTCGAGCCGATCCGCGCCTTCTCCCGCCCCCTGCTCGGCGTCTGCCTCGGCCAGCAGCTGCTGTTCGAGGCCAGCGAGGAGGGCCAGGGCGTCGACATGCTCGGCCTCCTTCCCGGAACCGTCCGCCGCCTCGAGCCCGGCCCCGGCCGGCCGGTCCCGCACATGGGCTGGTCGCGGCTGTCGCTCACCCGTCCCGACCCCCTGCTCGAGGGTCTGGAGGACGGCGCCTGGGCCTATTTCGTGCACAGCTACGCCTGTCCCGACGGCGCCGCCACCCTCGCCCGCGCCGACTACGGCGGCCCGGTCCCGGCCGTGGTCCGCAGCGCCAACCGCTGGGGCTGCCAATTCCATCCCGAGCGCTCGGCCGCCGCCGGCGCCCGCATCCTGCGCAACTTCCTGGAGATCGAACCATGACCCTCCGTCATCGTCATCCTCCGGCGCGGCGCGGCCGGGACCGGGGGACGGCATGATCGTCTATCCGGCCATCGACCTCAGGGGCGGCGTCTGCGTGCGGCTGATGCACGGCCGGTTCGACGCCGTGACCCGCTATGACGACGACCCCGCCGCCCGGCTGGCCGCCTTCGCCGCCGCCGGGGCGGCCTGGGCCCACATCGTCGACCTCGACGGGGCCGAGGCGGGCCGGGCCGTCCAGCACGACCTGATCGGCCGGCTGGCCGCGGCCGTCGACATCCGCATCCAGTCCGGCGGCGGCGTGCGTTCGGCCGACGACGTCCGGCGCCTGCTCGAGGCCGGGGTCAGCCGCGTCGTCGTCGGTTCGCTGGCGGTCTCCGACCCGGCGTCGGTCTCCGGCTGGCTCGAGACCTTCGGTCCGGAGCGCATCACCCTGGCCATCGACGTCAAGGCCGACGGCGACCGCTACATCCCCGCGCTCAAGGGCTGGACCGAGGCCGCGACGATCGACCTGTGGGCCGCCCTCGACCGCTACCCCCCGGGATCGGCGAGACACCTGCTGGTCACCGACGTGGGCCGCGACGGCGCCCTGACCGGGCCCAATCTCGACCTGCTGGCCGAGATCCACCAGCGCCGGCCCGACCTCTGGCTGCAGGCCTCGGGCGGCGTCGCCGACCTTTCCGACCTGACCGGCGCCCGCGCGGCCGGCGCCTCGGGCGCGATCGTCGGCCGCGCCCTCTACGAGGGCCGCTTCACCCTCGAACAGGCGCTGGAGGCCGCCCGCCCGTGACCGCGCGCCGCATCATCCCCTGCCTCGACGTCCGCGACGGCCGGGTGGTCAAGGGCGTCCGCTTCGAGGGCCATGTCGACATGGGCGACGCCGCCGACCTCGCCGCCCGCTACCGCGACGAGGGCGCCGACGAGCTGGTCTTCTACGACATCACCGCCTCGCCGGAGGGTCGCACCCTCGACTACGGCTGGGTGCGCGACATCGCCCGGCTGCTCGACATCCCGTTCAGCGTCGCCGGCGGCATCCGCTCGGTCGAACAGGCCGGCCGCTGCCTCGACCACGGCGCCGACAAGGTCTCGATCAACTCCCCGGCCCTCGAACGCCCGGAGCTGATCGCCGAAATGGCCGGCCGCTTCGGGGCCCAGTGCGTGGTCGTCGGCGTCGACTCCAGGCGCGCCGGCGACGACTGGTTCGTCCACCAGTACACCGGCGACCCCGCCGCCAGCCGCGGGGCCGGCCGCCGCACCCTCGACTGGATCGTCGAGGCCCAGGCCCTCGGGGCCGGCGAGATCGTGCTCAACTGCATGGACGAGGACGGCGTCCGCCGCGGCTACGACCTCGCCCAGCTGGCCGCCGCCCGCAGCCGCCTGACCATCCCGCTGGTCGCCTCCGGCGGCGCCGGCGAGGCCGCCCATTTCCGCGACGTGTTCCAGCAGGCCGACGTCTCCGGCGCCCTCGCCGCCAGCGTGTTTCATACCGGATCGGTCGGCATCGGCGAGCTCAAGACCTTCCTCGATCAGGCGGGCGTGGAGGTGAGGCTGTGACGCCCGACCCGAAGCCCGGCGCGAAGCGCCAAACCGAAATCCCCGGTCTGACCGCGGTTTGGTTCATCACAAAGGACCACAAAGGGCGCAACGGGAGTGGAGCCAGGAGCCGGCCCCGTCGTGTTCTTCGCGCCTTCTTCGTGTCCTTCGTGATGAACCGACCGGCCGTCGGGCCGGGCGGAAATGATGCCCGGCTTGCGCCGGGATGAGCGGAGGCGAGAATGCTCGATCCTGAACGACTGGACTTCGCCAAGGCCGGCGGCCTGATCCCCGTCGTCGTCCAGGACGCCGCCACCCTGCAGGTGCTGACCCTGGCCTGGATGGACCGCGCCGCCCTCGACGAGACCCTCGCCTCCGGCGAGGCCACCTTCTTCTCGCGGTCGCGCGGCGGGCGCTGGCGCAAGGGCGAGACCTCGGGCGACCGGCTGTCCGTCGTCTCGATCACGCCCGACTGCGACGCCGACGCCCTGGTGCTCAAGGTCCGGCCCGTCGGCAACGCCTGCCACCTGGGCCGCGTCAGCTGTTTCGGCGACGCGGACGCGCCGGGCCTCGGCCGCCTCGCCCGGCTGGAGCAGACCATCGCCGCCCGCGCCGCCGCCGACCCGTCCGAAAGCTGGACCGCCCGCCTGCTCGCCGAGGGGCCCAGGCGGGCCGCCCAGAAGGTCGGCGAGGAGGGGGTCGAGACCGCCCTCGCCGGCGCCGCCGGGCCGGATTCGGAACTCGCCTCCGAGGCCGCGGATTTGGTCTATCATCTGCTGGTGCTGCTGCGCGCCCGTCACATGGTGTTTCAGGACGTCCTCGACGTCTTGGCGCGACGGGCGGAAGCGGCCAGACAAACCCCCGGTCAATCTGGGACCTGAACCTGAGGAGAGCGCATGGCGGCCCTGGTGCTGTTCGGCGGCGGCGGCGACCTCGCCATGAGGATGCTGCTGCCCTCGCTCTATTTCCTCGAGCACGACGGCCTGCTGCCGGACGGCCTGAAGATCATCGGCGCGGCCCGCTCCGAGGAAAGCCGCGAGGCCTACGTCGCCAAGGTGCGCGAGGCGGTCGAGACCAAGGCCCGCGCCGACGAGGCCTGGTCCGAGGCGGCCTGGACCCGCATGACGAGCCGCCTCGACTATCTGGCCGTCGACGCCACCTCCGCCGAAAGCCTGAAGCCGCTCAAGGACAAGGTCGGCGACGGCGCCTGCACCTCCTTCCTCGCCGTCTCGCCGTCGCTGTACGCCCGCATCGTCACCGCCATGCGCGCCGCCGGCCTGGCCGAGGCCGAGGACCGCGTGGTGCTGGAGAAGCCGGTCGGCCGCGACCTCGACAGCTTCCGCCAGATCGACGACGCCGTCGCCGACGCCTTCTCCGAACATCAGGTGTTCCGCATCGACCACTATCTCGGCAAGGAGACGGTCCAGAACCTGATCGCCCTGCGCTTCGGCAACACCATCTTCGAGCCGCTGTGGAACAACCTCAGCATCGACCACGTCCAGATCACGGTCGGCGAGACCATAGGCGTCGGCGACCGTTGGCCGTATTATGACGAATACGGAGCATTGCGCGACATGCTCCAGAACCACATGCTCCAGCTGCTCTGCCTCGTGGCCATGGAGCCGCCGAGCGACCTCGACCCGGACTCGGTGCGCAACGAGAAGGTCAAGGTGCTGCGCTCGCTGCGTCCGATCATCCCCGAGGAGGCCGGGCGGGTCACCGTGCGCGGCCAGTACGTCGCCGGAACCGTCGAGGGCGAGGCCGTCGCCGGCTATGACGAGGAATGCGGCGCCCCGTCCGACACCGAGACCTTCGTCGCCGTCCGCGCCGACATCGACAACTGGCGCTGGGCCGGCGTGCCCTTCTTCATGCGCACCGGCAAGCGCCTGCCCGAGAAGCGCACCGAGATCGTCATCCAGTTCAAGCCGGTGCCGCATTCGATCTTCCACGGCGAGCCCGGCGCCATCGAGGCCAACCGCCTGGTCATCGAGCTTCAGCCCGAGGAGGACATTTCCCTCTCGGTGATGAACAAGAGGCCGGGGCTCGACCAGCGCATGCGGCTGCAGCCGATCCGCATGAGCCTGTCCTGGGGCCAGAACGACAAGGCCGCCCGGCCGCCCCGGCGCCGCATCGCCTATGAACGCCTGCTGCTGGACGCCCTCGCCGGCGACTCCACCCTGTTCGTCCGCCGCGACGAGGCCGAGCAGGCCTGGAGATGGGTCGACGAGGTCTCCGAGGCCTGGGAGGGCGCGGCCTTCAAGCCGCACGACTACGCCGCCGGAACCTGGGGCCCCGAGGCCGCCGACCTGCTGCTGTCGCGCACCGGGCGGGAATGGAATTCCGGGCATGGCTGAGATCGAGACCCTCCCCGACGGCGCCGCCTGGGCCGAGGCCTGCGCCGTCCGCCTCGCCGGCGCCCTGTCCGACGCCCTCGCGGAAACCGGCAAGGCGGTCTTCGCCGGCGCCGGCGGTTCGACGCCCTCGCCCGTCTACGCCCGCCTGAGCGCCGCGCCGCTGGACTGGTCGAAGGTCGTCGTCACCCTCGTCGACGAGCGCTACATCCCGGAAAGTTCGCCCGAGTCCAACGCCGCCCTGATCAAGCGCACCCTGCTGACCGGCCCCGCCGCCGCCGCCCGCTTCGTGCCGCTCTATTCGCCGGCCGTGACGGTCGACCGCGCCGCCGCCCTCGCCGCCCACGCCCTCGCCGCAGAGGGCGGGCGTCTCGACGCGGTCCTTCTCGGCATGGGGGAGGATGGCCATATCTGCTCCATGTTCCCGAACAGTCCGACCCTGAAGACCCTGCTGTCGCCGGCCCTGCCGCCCACCGTCCTCGGCGTCCCCGCCGGCCGGGACGGCAGGCCGCCCAGCCTCGAACGCCTGTCGATCAACCTCCCGTATCTGATCGGCGCCCGCCGCGTCGTCCTGGCCATCACCGGCGCCGCCAAGCGCGCGGTGTTCGAGCGCGAGGCCGCCGGCGATCCCGCCGTCCAGCCGATCGCCGCCCTCGTCGCCCACAAGGTCCCGTTCGAAGTCGTCTGGACGGAGGCTGCGTGATGCCAACCCTCAACCCCGTCGTCGCCGAGGTCACCGCCCGCATCGTCGAGCGCTCCCGCGAAACCCGCGCCGGCTACCTGCGCCGCATGGACGCCGCCCGCGACAAGGGCGTCGCCCGCGCCAAGCTCAGCTGCGCCAACTGGGCCCACGCCTTCGCCGGCCAGACCGTCGCCGACAAGCTCACCGCCATGGGCGGCCGGCAGCCCAACCTCGGCGTCGTCACCGCCTACAACGACATGCTCTCGGCCCACCAGCCGTTCGAGCGCTTCCCGGCCGTGATCCGCGAGGCGGCGCGCGCGGCGGGCGCCACGGCCCAGGTCGCCGGCGGCGTGCCCGCCATGTGCGACGGCGTCACCCAGGGCCGCCCCGGCATGGAGCTGTCGCTGTTCAGCCGCGACCTCATCGCCATGTCGACCGGCGTGGCCCTGACCCACGACGCCTTCGACGCGGTCGTCGCCCTCGGCGTCTGCGACAAGATCGTGCCCGGCCTGTTCATGGGTTCGCTGGCCTTCGGCCACCTGCCGGTGATCTTCGCCCCCGCCGGCCCCATGCCCAGCGGCATTCCCAACGCCGAGAAGGCCCGCGTCCGCGGCCTCTACGCCCAGAACAAGGTCGACCGGAAGACCCTGCTGGAGAGCGAGATCGGCTCCTACCACTCGCCCGGCACCTGCACCTTCTACGGCACCGCCAACTCCAACCAGATGATGATGGAGCTGGCCGGGCTGCACCTGCCCTCGACCGCCTTCGTCCACCCCGAGACCGGACTGCGCGACGCCCTGACGGCGGCGGCGGCCAAGCGCGCCGTCGAACTGGCCCGCGCGGGCGAGGGCCGCATGGCCGACGTCATCGACGAGAAGTCGATCGTCAACATGATCGTCGCCCTGCTGGCCACCGGCGGCTCGACCAACCACGCCATCCATCTGGTCGCCATGGCCCGCGCCGCCGGGGTGCGGATCGACTGGACCGACATGGACCAGCTCAGCTCGGTCACCCCCCTGCTGGCCCGGGTCTATCCCAACGGCTCGGCCGACGTGAACGCCTTCCAGGCCGCCGGCGGCGTCGCCTTCGTGGCCCGCGAACTGGCCGGGGCCGGAAACATCCACGCCGACGTCCGGACCGTCATGGGCCCCGGCATCCACCACTATTTCCAGGAGCCGTCGCTGGTCGATGGCGAGCTGGTCTGGCGCGCCGGGGTCACGGAAAGTCTGGACACGGACATTCTCCGGCCGGCCTCCGATCCGTTCGACCGCGAGGGCGGTCTGCGGCTGGTCCAGGGCGACCTCGGCCGGGCCGTGATCAAGGTGTCGGCGGTCAAGCCGGAGAACCGCGTCGTCGAGGCCCCGGCCGCCGTGTTCGAGACCCAGGAGGAGGCCCTGCAGGCCTTCCGGGACGGCAGGCTCGACCGCGACGTCGTCGTCGTCCTGCGCTTCCAGGGCCCGAAGGCCAACGGCATGCCCGAGCTGCACAGCCTGTCGCCGGCGCTCGGCGTGCTCCAGGACAAGGGCTTCAAGGTCGCCTTCGTCACCGACGGCCGGATGTCCGGAGCCTCGGGCAAGACCCCGGCGGCCATCCATGTCTCGCCCGAGGCCCTGGCCGGCGGGATGCTGTCCCGCGTCCGCGACGGGGACCTGATCCGGCTGGATCCGGAGGCGGGGGTGCTCGCCACGGTCGGCGTCGACCTGTCGGCCCGCCCCCCCGCCAGCCGTTCGGAAGAGCACGCCGGCGGCTCGGCCTGGGGCTACGGCCGCGAACTGTTCGGCGCCTTCCGCCATGCCGTCTCGACCGCCGAGGAAGGCGCCTCGATCTGTTTCTCCGGCCCGGTCGGCGGCTCGGCCTGGAGCGACCGCCAGCCCGATCCCAACCTGGTCGACCGCGCGGTCGACGCATGACGCTCCCCCAAACCCGCAATCCGTCATCCCCGCGCAGGCGGGGACGCGCGGCGACCCACAGGGAAGGAACCCCATGAACATCGCCTCGGACAGGACCCTGCTCGTCGGCGACGTCGGCGGCACCAACGCCCGCTTCGCCATCGCCCGCATGATCAACGGCAAGCCGGTGCTCGAGCATCATGAGAGCTTCAAGGGCGCCGACCACCCGACCTTCCTCGGCGGGGTCAAGGCCTTCATCGACGGCTGCGAGGTCAAGCCGACCTCGGGCGTCATCGCCGTGGCCGGCCCGGTCACCGACGGCGCCATCGACCTGACCAACTCGCCGTGGCGGGTCTCCGAGGCGGAGCTCGGCACGCTCGGCCTGGAGCCGGCGCGGCTGATCAACGACTTCGAGGCCCTCGCCTGGGGCGCGCCGGTCGTGCCTCAGGCCGAGCTGGCCTCGCTGGGCGGGCCGGAACAGGGCGATCCCCACTCCACCATCGCGGTGCTCGGCCCCGGCACCGGCTTCGGCGTCTCCGCCCTGGTCCGGGACGCCCGCGGCCGTGAACTGGCCATGCCGTCCGAGGGCGGCCACGCCTGCTTCGCGCCCGGCGATGCGATCGAGGACGAAATCCTGCGCATCCTGCGGCGCCGCTACGACCGGGTCTCGATCGAGCGGCTGATCTGCGGCCCCGGCCTGCTCAACATGCACCGGGCCCTGGCCGAGATCGACGGCCGGGAGACCCATATCGAGGACCCCGCCCAGATCACCCGGGAGGCCCTGGCCGAGCCGCGCAGCCCCTGCGGCGCCACCCTCGCCCGCTTCTGCGCCATCCTCGGCGCGGTGGCCGGCGACATCGCCCTGACCACCGGGGCGCGCGGCGGGGTCTATATCGCCGGCGGCATCGCCCCGCGCATCCTGCCCTTCCTCCAGGCCAGCCCGTTCCGCGAGCGTTTCGAGCGCAAGGGCCGCTTCATGGACTATATGAAGGCCATCTCCACCCAGGTCATCCTGCACAAGCACGCCGCCCTGCTCGGGGCCGCCCGGGTGGCCTTCGCCGAGGCGGGCTAGACCGGGGTCTCACAGATCGGTCACGCGGGCGTGAACCAAATCCGAAGCGGCGCATTATCCGGGCTCCACTGTGGAAGGAACCCACCATGCGTAAACTGATCATCGCCTCCGTCGCCACCGTCGCCCTGGCCGGCCTCGCCGCCTGCAACAGCCCGGCCGACAACGCCGCCGAACAGCAGGCGGACGCCCTGGAAGAGCAGGCCGCGGCCGCTCCGACCGAGGCCCAGGAGACCGCCCTCAACGCGGAAGCCGACAGGATCGAGCAGCAAGCCGGCAACGCCGACGGTGGCATGACCACCGAAAACACCCCGAACACCTCGCCGTCGGCGGCGAACCCGGGGCAGGACAAAGCTCCGGCCTACTAAGACCTGGAAGTCCGTTCGGGGGCTCATGACCTCCGGCTGAACCCTTCGAACGGTCAGCCCCCGTCGCGCCCGCGGCGGGGGTTTTCCGTCGCCGTCCAGTGCGCGAGGGCCCAGGTCAGGAACAGCGGCCCCAGCACGGAGGCCCGGCCCGCCCCGGTCTCGGCGGCGATCAGGAACAGCCCCCACGCCACCGCCAGGTCGCCCAGATAGTCCGGCCGGCGCAGCCAGCGGCGCACGGGCCCGGCCGGGACCGCGGAGCCCACGGCCGGGGCCGCCTTCAGGCTCCCCACCCCCTCGAGGGCGATGCCCGCCACGGCCAGCACCGCACCGGTCCAGCCGAGCCGGCCGACCGCCGGCAGGAAGTCCACCTGGCCCAGCTGCACCGGCAGGGCCGTCAGCCAGGCGAGCGCCCCCTGGGGCAGGAAGAACAGCAGCAGCCGGACCCGGCTCCGGCTCCATCCCCGGCGGTCGGCCAGGGCCCCGGCCACGGCTTCGTAGCGCCTGTCGGCGGCGGTGCGGGCCGTCGTCGACAGGCGCCGCCACGCCTGCGGGACCGCCCAGAGCGTCACCAGCCAGAGCAGCAGCCCCCTGCGGACCGGATCGCCGTCGGTGAGGAGAAAGCTCACCCCCGCCAGCGCCGCCACGCCCAGCGGCCAGGCGGCGTCGAGGAAGCCGACCGCCTCCCGCCGCCCCGACAGCGCCCACAGCCCGGCCATCGCCGCCAGCACCAGGGTCAGGTTCAGGCCCAGCAGGGCGGCGGTCTCGGCCAGGTTCATGGGGCGGAGCCGCCGTCGGTCGCCGGCCGCATCGGCTCAGTCGACGCAGAGGGTGGCGCCGGCCCTGCCGTCCCGGGCCGCGCAGGCGGCCGTCTCGGCGTGCTCGGGCACGCGCACAGGCGGCGGCACATCCGTCGTGTCGACATCGCGCACCGGGGCCGGCGGCTCCGCGGCGACCGCCTCCTGCCCCGGGCGAGCCGGCTGGGCTCTCTCCGGAATCCGGACAGGCGGCGGCACATCCGTCGTGTCGACGTCGCGCACCGGGGCAGGCGTGTCCGCGACCGGCGCGGCCTGGGCCGCGGGCGACCCCGGCTCGTCCGGCCCGCCCTCCGGATCGGCGGGCGCCGGCTGGCAGGCCGCCAGCGCCAGAACCGCGGCCGCCGCGAATGTCCGCCTCATCGCACCCGTCCCTTCTCGAACCCGGTCCAGACGTCGTCGTAGTCCAGCTGCATGGTCGGCGAGGTTCGCGCCCATTCCGTGGTGCGGATCGGCGCCCGCGTCTCGAACATGAAGGCCAGGGTGTTCTCGATCTTCACCGGCTTCAGCTCCGCCGCCACCGCCTTGTCGTAGCTGGCCTGGTCCGGCCCGTGCCCGCTCATGCAATTGTGCAGCGACGCCCCGCCCGGCGCGAAGCCGCCCGCCTTGGCGTCGTATTCGCCGTGCACCAGCCCCATGAATTCGCTCATCACATTCCTGTGGAACCACGGCGGCCGGAAGGTGTCCTCGGCCACCATCCAGCGCGGCGGGAAGATCACGAAGTCCACGTTCGCCATGCCCGGCGTATCGGAGGCCGACGTGAGCACCGTGAAGATCGACGGGTCGGGGTGGTCGAAGCTCACCGTGTTGATGGTGTTGAAGCGCGCGAGGTCGTACTTGTACGGCCAGTAGTTGCCGTGCCAGGCGACGACGTCCAGCGGCGAATGGTCGAGCGCGGCGCTCCAGAGCCGGCCGCCGAAGCGGGTGACCAGCTCCGTTGGGCGATCCACGTCCTCGTACGCCGCCACGGGTGCCAGGAAATCGCGCGGGCTGGCGAGCCCGTTGGAACCGATCGGCCCCAGCTCGGGCAGGCGGAACGGCGCTCCGTAGTTCTCGCACGCGTAGCCGCGCGCGATCGCGCCCTCGATCTCCACGCGGAAGCGGATGCCGCGCGGCACCACACCGACCTCGCCCGGCGCCACTTCGAGACGCCCGAACTCGGTGGCGAGCGTGATCCGCCCTTCCTGCGGCACCAGCAGCAGCTCGCCGTCGGCATCGTGGAAGACGCGCTCCATGGAGCGGTTGGCGCAATAGAGGTGCACGCCGGCGCCGTGCTGCGCGCGCGCGTCGCCGCCGGTGGCGAGCGTCACCCACCCGGCGATGAAGTCCGTGGGCTTTGCCGGCGCGGGCAGCGGCGCCCAGCGCAGGCGATTGGGCGGGCACTCCACCTCGCGGCACGGCGCCGTGCGCCACGCGCCGTCGTCGATGCGCGCGAACGCGGGATGCATCGCCGAGGGCCGCAGCCGATAGAGCCACGAGCGCAGGTTCTGCGCCCGCGGCATGGTGAAGGCCGATCCCGACAGCTGCTCCGCGTAGAGGCCGAAAGGCGCCTTCTGCGGCGAGTTGCGCCCGACCGGCAGGGCGCCCGCCACCGCCTCGCTCTCGAGGTGCGCCCCGAAACCGGAGAGGTACTTCAGCGCGTTGGCGGAAGCACGGTCGTTCATGGAAGCAAAGGGCGGGGAACGCAGATGAACGCAGATGCAGCGCAGATAAACGTAAACCAGATCAATGGTGTGATGGCGAACAAATCTCGGTGGGCACGAACATTACGCACCTTATGGGGTACGTCCATCTGCGCCTCATCGGCGTTCATCTGCGTTTCCAAGGCTTTCTCCCGCATCACTCGCTACACGACTCCACGCGCAATCTGGTCGGCCTCGATGGATTCGAAGAGCGCGCGGAAGTTGCCCTCGCCGAATCCCTCGTTGCCCTTGCGCTGGATGATCTCGAAGAAGATCGGCCCGATGACGGTCTCGGTGAAGATCTGCAGCAGCTTGTCCTCGTGGTGGTCCTTGTCCACGCCCTCGCCGTCGAGCAGGATGCGGTTCGCCTTCATGCGCTCGAGGTCCTCGCCGTGGTTGGGCACGCGCTCGCCGACGCGCTCGTAATAGCTGTCGGGCGTATCGAGGAAGCGCACCTGCTTCGCGCGCAGCATCTCCACCGTCGCGAAGATGTCCCCGGAGGAAAGCGCGATGTGCTGGATGCCCTCGCCGTGGTAGGCGTCGAGGTATTCCTGGATCTGCGACTTCTGGTCCGAGGGCTCGTTGATGGGGATGCGGATCTTGCCGCACGGGCTGGTGAGCGCGCGCGAGGTGAGCCCCGTCTTCTTTCCCTGGATGTCGAAGTAGCGGATCTCGCGAAAGTTGAAGAGCTTCTCGTAGAACTGCGCCCACGTGTC
>NZ_CALMZS010000032.1 GCF_937870815.1 uncultured Brevundimonas sp. | reverse complement strand
TCGTCGCCCCACTGGGCGCCGACCACCGCCACGTTCGCCAAGACTGTTCTCCGCTGTCCGGGATTTCGGAATGCGGGCGCAGCCTATAGCGGGGGAATCATAAGATGTCGCTCAGCTATCGGATTTTCTTCGGCCGATAGTCGTGTGCTTGTCGGTGCAGGCGTCGCATGGCCAGTGTCTCGGCTTGAAATGTGAGGACGTCTAGGGAACGACCAATCCCGCCGCTCTGCGCTGCTCAATCACATAGCGTAGGACGGCTTGACCGTCCCCCAAGATGCGCCCGATCACTGGCGTGGGGTACTTGTCCAAGTCCGGGCTGGCGAAGAACTCGGATCGCCACGGTAGCCATTTGAACCGGCCCAAGTCGAAGAAGGTCTCCTTGTTCAACCCGGCGAACTGGAGGGCATTCCAGTTGCTCACGACGAAGTGCTGTGCTCGCTCCGCCCGTGTGACGTTTGAAGTGCCGTAGGCGACCTTCACGGCGTATTCGCCGTCACGGAATTCCGTGGTTTCAAACACAAGTGCGGGGTGCGGCTCGGCTGCCGGCACCCCGCGTTTCTCGTCATATGGGAAGAAAGACCAAACCACGTCCATGGGACGTGGCAGACTCTCAAATGAATAGATTACCGGATCAGCACTCAAAACGCTGAAGGGTCCGACCGCTCGACAGTTCGTTCTGGTTGCAGACCTCGTCAATGAGGGCGAGCGTCGCAGCCGGGATCGGCTTGGAATAGTCGGCCGGGTGGACCGGCGGTACGTGCGGCTCTCCGGGCGTCATCCTGACAACCTTGGGGGCGCGAATTTCTTCGTGCATATAGATCTCCTCGTCTTCCACCCCGAGCGACCGTAAGAACTAGAACGTGACCGTAGTCTGAACCGTTCCATCAGTCGCTTTCCGACAAAGCGTAGCCAGGCTACATCCATCGGGAGGCTGCTTTCTAGTGCGCCTATGACACAGAAAGTGGCTGTTGGGTGTTAAATATGGGTTAGGTGACGTCGTGTCGCTACCCGAGCGCATCGTCATCTGCGTCCAGCCCCATCTCGAACGCCCAGTCCAGCCACGGCCCCACCGCGACCACGTCCTCCGTCTCCACAGTGCACCCGCACCACAGCCGCAAGCCCGCCGGCGCGTTCCGGTGCGACTCGACATCGAAGGCCGCGCCCTCGGCCTCCAGCAGAGTCTTCATCCGCTTGACGAACGCCTGCCGCCCCGCCTCGTTCAGGGCTGTCACCCGCGCATCCACGATCTTCAGACACACCGAGGTCGTCGACCGGGTCGCCGGATCGACGGCCAGCCAGTCGATCCAGTCCGTCCGCCCGACCCAGTCTCCCAGGGCCGCCGCATTGGCCTCCGTCCGCGCGATCAGGGCCTGCAAGCCGCCGACGCCTCGCGCCCACTCCAGCGCGTCGATCCAGTCCTCCAGCGTCCACAGCGAATAGGTGTTGATCATCGACCCCGTGGCCAAGGTACGGTCGAACCCCTTGCCGTCCCGCAACCTCAGCACCTTGGGAACCGCCCGCGGCGGCTCATAGCCGTCCAGCCGCGCCACTGCCCGGGGACCCAACGCCGCCACCCCGATCCCGGCCTCGCCCCCCAGCGCCTTCTGGAAGGAAAAGGTCACCACATCCAGCCTCGACCAGTCCAGCGGCATGGCGAAGGCCGCCGAGGTCGCGTCGCAGATCGCCAGCCCCTCGCGGTCCTTCGAGATAAAGCCCGCGTCCGGAACCCGCACCCCCGACGTCGTCCCGTTCCAGGGAAACACCAGGTCCTTGTTCGGGTCGACTCTCGACAGGTCCGGCAGTTCGCCCCAGGGCGCCGCCAGCACCTCGGGCTCAAGCTTCAGATGGTCGCGCACATCGACCGCCCATTGCTTGCCGAAATTCTCGAACGCCATCACCTGGACCGGCCGCTGCCCCAGCATCGACCACAACACCGCCTCGACCGCGCCCGTGTCGGACCCCGGCACATAGACCAGCACCCAGTCGTCGGGGACCTCCAGCACCTCGCGCGTCAGCCTCAGTCCATGGGCGAAGCGCTCGACCACCTCGGGGGCGCGGATGCCGCGTCCCAGAAGCTCATGCGGGATGGCCTGGCTCGACCAGCCGGGCCGTTTCACGGTCGGGCCGGACGAGAACCAGGGACGCGCGGGCTTGAGATCGGGCTTGCTGCGCATCAATCGCGCCAAGGCCGGTAGGCCCCCCGGTCACGCATCTCCTGCGCCAGCCTTTTCAGACCCTCGTCGACTTCGTCCGGCAGCTGGATCATCAGCCTGGCCAGCAGATCGCCGCGCTTGCCGCCGACGAAGGCGCCCCGCCCTTTCAGGCGCAGCACCTTGCCCGAGCTCGAGCCCGGCGGGATGGTCATGCTGACGGTTCCCTCAGGGGTCCGCACCGGCGCCTTGCCGCCCAGAACGGCGTCGGACAGCGTCACCGGCAAATCCATCGTCAGGTCCGCGCCCTCGCGCTGGAACACCGGATGAGGGGCGATCTTGAGGGTGATCAAGGCGTCGCCGGCCTCGCTTCTTCCGGAGGGGCCGGGCGCGCCCTGGCCGCGCAGGCGGATGACCTGACCATCGGCCGCCCCCTTGGGAATCGCCACGTCGAGGGTTCGTCCATCGGAGAACTGGATGCGCCGCGTCGCGCCCGAGATCGAGTCCTCGAGACTGATCTCCAGCGTCGCCTTGACATCCGCGCCCCGCGGCGAGAACCCGCCGCGCGCTCCTCCCGACCTGGCCCCGCCGCCGAACATGCCGCCGAACAGCTCGTCCAGGTCGATGTTTTCGAATCCGCCCCGCTGGCCGCCGCCGTGGCCGAACGGGCTTCCGGTCGCCCCCCCGCCCGGGCCGCCGCCAAAGCCGCGGAACTGCTCGCGCCCGTCGGCGTCGATCTCGCCGCGGTCGTATTTCGCCCGTTTCTCCTTGTCGCCCAGCAGGTCGAAGGCCGCCGTAATGCGCTTGAACCGCTCATCCGCCGCCGTATTGCCGGGGTTCTTGTCGGGATGCAGTTCCTTGGCGAGCTTGCGGAACGCCTTCTTGATCTCGTCCGCGGTCGCGCCCCTCGAAACGCCCAGTTCCTTGTAGGGATCGCCCGCCACGTTCGATTTCGCTCCTGTGCATCAAGTCCTTTCCGTCAGTTAGGGCATTCGCATCGCGGCGCAAAGGCGCATGGTGGGAATCTCGTCTCCCGGGCGGATCAGGTCAGTCCGACGCGCGCCTCCACACCCCAGCCGTAGCCGTCTCCCCACTGCGCCACCGCCGCCTCCGCGCCCTGCAGGCCGTCGGGAAAATCGGTGGCGGCGTCGGCGTAGAGCGCGGCTTCGACTCCGACCTCGAACCACCGGATTGCGAGTCCCGCCTTGAGAATGGTGACCCGGTACTTCGGCGGATCCGCGGGGCTGACGGGCCCTTCCCATCGGTCTCCGTCAAGACGCGACCGCGCCAGCCACGACAGGTCGATCCCGCCGTCGGGGCGCCGGACGCACCTCAGGTGAGCCGGACTCCAGGGGCGGGCGTGCAGGCCGGCCGGCGTGAAGACCAGCTCGCTGACCCCCGCCCCCCCCGGCGGCGCCCCCGCCGGACCCGCCCGCCAGATCAGCGGCAGTCCGCGCTCCGCCGGCGGCGAGGCCGCCCGCTCCAGTTCCGGTCCGAGGAACACGACGACGGCGCCGTCGGCCGCCCCCGCGGCCGCGGCCGGTTCGGTGCCCTGCTGCGCGCGCAGCAGGCCGCTGAGTCGCCAGACCTGGCCCTGGACCAGTTCGGCCCGCCGGAACTGCACGATCTCCCAGCCGGCGGCCGTCTCCACCGCCACCGCATTGCCGCCGGCCAGCACGGCCGGTGTCGACAGGTTCTGCGGCGGGCGCCCCTCGATCCGCACCTCGAGCGTATTGACCTCGTCCCAACGGTGGCGGACGCCGCCGGCCAGCGCCGCGACCAGCTGTCCCACGGTGGCGCGGAGGGCGATGTCGGCGCGGGCGGTCAGGCTCCCGGCTTCGGCTCCGGCGAAGACTCGCATCGGCCGCCACGGCTCCGTCGCGACCACGGCGATCGGCCGTCCGTCGGACTCCCCGCCCATCAGGGGCGGCAAGTCCAGCATGCGGAAGAATGGCGCGCCGGTCGCGTTCACCTCGTCCCGGCCCGACGGTGCGCCGAGGTCTTCGCCGGCGACGATCGTCGAGACCGGTTCGAGCAGGGCGGCCGGGGTTTCGTCGAGCTCGATCCGCATGGCTCGCCAGCGCCGGGCGTCACCCTCGATGGACAGGGTGTCTCCAGGCTCGAGGGCGAGCGACTGGACCGGCCCCGGCCAGAGGGCGACCCGGTCGGCCCGCCCGCCCTCGATGGCCCGTTCCGCCGTCGCGAGCGCCAGCGAACGCGAACACACGGCCGGGAGATCCAGGTCCAGACCTCCGCCCCCGCCGCCGCTCCGGACCACGGCCGAGCCGGTCTGGTAGTCGGCGTCGCCGTCGATGAACCGCACGCGCGCGGCGTCCGGTCTCGGCTCGAGCGTCCGGTCCCGCCGGACCGGATCTCCGCCTGGAGGCAGGGCCAGGGCTTCGGGGGTCAGGCTCAGCACAGGGGCTTCGGCGCCGACCACGGCGATACGGCCGCCCCGCTCCGCGGCGATCATGCCGAGCGCGGTCAGCAGCGGCTCCAGCGCCTCCCGCACCCGCATCGGCCGGTCGATGACGTATCCCTGCACCTCGGCGTCGGGCGTGGCGATCTCGAAATCGGCCTCGGCCAGACCGGCCCGGCCGAGAACCTCGGCGAGCAGATTCCGCGTTCCCCCGCCCAGCCGGCCGTTCAGCCAATGGCCGGTCCGCCAGGCGCCCGCATCGGCCCAGACGTCCGGGCGGGCGGGGAATTCCGGCCACGGCCGCGCATCCCAGCACCAGGCGTCCGCGGCTTCCAGCATGGGAGCGCCGTACACTCCGGAGACCGGATTGTTCGCGGGCAGGGCGAAATGGTTCAGCACGGCTTCCAGGGCGCGCCGCTGCATGCGGTCGTCGCGGGCGCCGGTGGAGAACGGCGGCCGTCCGCCTTCCGAGCTCTTGGCGTCCTGGAACAGGTTTGGCGCATTGCCGCCGCGGTCGATGGCCGGGCAGCCGAATTCGGTCAGGCGTATCGGCTTCATCGCCGGCGTCCAGGCCGTGGGCGCGGCGTTGCGGACGCCGCCGGGCCGGTCATGGTGGGGCCGGGACCACCACCCCTTGAGGTCCTTGGGCCGGAACACCCAGTCCTCCCCGTGCGCCGTATCGACGATCGGCGTGCGCGACTGGAGGACCCGATCCTCCGCCGAGCGATAGTACCAGTCGAAACCTTCGCCGCCCGCCACCTGTGCGGCCAGGCCGTCGACATCATCGGGACCTGAAAGGATCGCGCCGTCCAGCCCCCCGTCGCCGTCGCGCCAGTCCGCCAGCGGCGGATACCAGTCGACGCCGACGTAATCGATCTCGGGGTCGGCCCACAGCGGGTCGAGATGGAAGGCCACCTCGGCCCCTTCGCGCCAGCCGGAATATTCCGACCAGTCCGCCGCATAGGACAGCTTGACGCCGGCGCCGACGACGGCCCTGCATTCCGCGGCCAGGACGCGAAAGGCCTCGACCGCCGGAAAGCCGCCGACGGCGTCGCGCGTCCAGGTCAGCCCCCGCATCTCCGACCCGATCAGCAGCCCGTCCGCGCCGCACTCCGCCGCCAGTGCGGCGTAGTGCAGGGCCAGCCGCCGCAGGCCCCAGCCGGAGGCGGCGCCGAAGACGGCGGAGACGTCGGCGTCCGCCGCCGCTCCGGCGGCCGCGGTCAGGCGCCCCCGCCACGGATAGGCCGCCTGCTCCGCCCCGCCGTACGGGTCGGGAAGCCCGTTGCCCGCGGGCACGTCCATGAAGACGAATGGGTAGAGCGTCACTTCCAGCCCGCGCGCCTTCAGCTCGGCGACGGCCTGGCGCACGCTCCGATCCGACGGGGTCCCCCCATAGGCCGGACCCCCTCCGCTCTGCGAGATCAGGTGGGCGTCGTCGCGGGTCAGGCCGGCGACCGCCCAGTCCTGCGGCTCCGTCGGCTTGAGCCGTCGCTCGACGCCGGGACGGATCGCGCAGTGCGAGGCCCTCAGGTCGTCACCGAACCAGCCGACCACCAGACTGACCCGCTTCAGGTTCGGAGCCTGGACCTGCAGCTGGTCCAGCGACACGACCAGGTCGGGGCGATGCGGGCCGGCATGCAGGTTCTCGGGCGTGGTCCGGGTCAGGCCCTCGCGGCGCAGGACCGGTTCGGTCGCCAGAACGAATTCCCCGGCCCCCGGGATCAGGCATACGCCCTCCAGCCGGTCCTCGAGGGCCGGCTCCGAACCCAGGGGCCGCCGGAACACCTCGAAGGCCAGCTGGGGCGGCCTGTTGCCGAACGGCCCGAGAGGCAGATCCTCGAACACCACATAGGCGACGCCGCGGTAGGCCGGAGCCTCGCCCTCGACAGCCTCGATCAGCGGATCCGGCGTTTGGCCGTCGGCGCCGCGATGCAGCCGCATCGTGACCCCGCCCAGGTCCATCGGGCGCCCGTCGGCCCAGACCCGGCCGACCCCGTCGATCGGCCCCTCGCAAAGCGCCACGGCGAAGCTGAGCGAATAGTCGTACTCCACGGTGCGCGGCCCGCCCTTGCCGCCGGAGGAGGTTGTTCGCCCCTCGAGAAAGCGGGCCGCCCAGATCACCTGCCCGGCGAGGCGGGCCCGCCCGACCGCCCAGGCCATCGGCGCGCCTTCGGCGGCGCCCTGTAGGTTCAGGGCCCCGAGCCGCGGCCCCTTCTGGCGCGGGGCCTCGAGCCCGGCCACCAGGCTGCGGTCGACCAAACCGCCCAGGGTCGAGCCGATGATGCGGCCGACGCCGCCGCCGACCGCGCCGCCGAGACCGCCCAGCACCACCTGCGCCATCAGCCGATCCCCCGGTCCGTCGGACGCGGCCAGGCGAAGGCCGCCACCAGCCGGCGTCGCCACCAGCCCCCCATCCAGCTCTCGACCACCGCCCGGCCCCAGTAGGCATGAATCATTCTGGGCTCGCCCTCGCCGTCGTCCGCCAGCCCGCCCGCGCTCAGGATGGCGCAGTGTTTGGCCGGCGCTCCCGGAGCCATCCGGAACAGCAGCACGTCGCCCGTGCGGGCGGCGCCGACCGGAATCTCCCGCAGCCAGCGCCGCGCGGCCCGCAGCAGAGTCTCCTCGCCCCCGACCTCCGCCCAGTCCGGACGGTACGGCGGCGTCGGTTCCGGCTCGGCCCCGACCAGTTCGCGCCACACGCCGCGCAGCAGCCCGAGGCAATCGGCGCCCTGCCCGCGAACGCTGGCCTGATGCCGGTAGGGCGTGCCGATCCAGGTGCGGGCGATCGCCGCGGCCCGGCCGCTCATCGCCGGCTCCCGCCGTCATTGCGTCCGCCCTGCACGGGCGCGGCGACCAGAAAATCGTCGCCCGGAATGTCTGGAAAACCCTGGAAGTTCACGCCGTTGCCGAAGGTGGCGCGGCACGTCGCCCAGCGCTTGTCGCAGCTCGCCCCGGGAAAGGCGTCGAGGTCGACCGTGCAACGGTCGTCGCCGAGTTGCGCGTCGCAGTCCCGGCCATAGGTTCGCCCCGCCACCCGTTCCAGCGCGGCGAGCGGCCCTTCGAGTTCGGCGGTGAACGCCCCGCCGTCGCGGCGCACCCGCGCCAGCCGCGCGACCCACAACCGGACCCTGAGATCGGGTCGGCGCCAGTCGACCCGCCACAGCGACACCTCGGCCCGGTCGAGAAGGCCCGCCGCGATGTCCGCCTCGGTGACGCCGTCAGCGTCCAGGACGCCGGCGACCGCGGCCGTCCCCGGCGCCAGGCCGGCGCCGCCTTCGGACACTCCCGCCGTCCAGCCGCTCGAGGCCCGGCATTCGACGCCCTCGACCTGGAGGTTCCGGTCATGGTCGGTGAAGCCCGCCACCACGCCATCAGCCCGCTTCAACAGCCACGCATGACACAGCGTGGCGGCGCCGCTCTCGATCCGGTCGGCCAGTTCCCCGGGTATCGGGCGCATCTCAGACCCTCACCTCGATCAGGGGAACGGCGGCCATGCGCCCGGCGGCGAAGCTCTCCAGCGTCACGTCGAGCCGGTCGGCGTCGAAGCGCACCGGCACGTCGAATTCGAAACCGGCGGTCACGACCACGCCCTCCGCCGCCGGCGACTGAAGGATTACGGTTCCGGTCGTCGGCTCGACCTCGAAGGTCCCGGCCGCCAATTCGGCCCCGGCCAGCGCGAGCCTCACGGTTCCCGCGACCGGCTTGTGGATGCGGCGGACGGCGGCCTCCTCCCCCTCGCCGTAGCGCTTGGACAGTTCGAACGTCGTCCGGACCCCGTCGCCCACGCCCAGGCCCTGGTCCTGCGCCGTGATCGCGCCGCTCGGCGGGCACGATTTGAAATCCGCGAAATCCCGCAGCCGGAAACCGTACAGCCGGCCGCGCCGGGCCTCGAAGAAGCCTGTCAGCGCCGCCATGTCGTCGAGCGACCTCAGGCTCGCCCCGATCAGATAGCGCCGGCGGCCGTGCGCCCAGGGCGACGAGCGCCGCTCGAAGCCGGACCCCAGGGTCACGACGTCGGTGCGCCGTTCGACCCCGCCCGTCGACCCGAACGCGAGTCGCGCGGGAAGTCTCACCTCGTGGAAGGCCATCGGAAATCTCCGGAAATCTCGAACCGCCCGGGCGGCTGTCCTACAGCCGGCGGGCCCCGAGAGAGACGGCCCGCGCCAGCGCCTGGGCGATCTGGGCCTCCGATCTCAGCAGGGCGTCGGCCCCGCCGTCGACGCGGACATTGACGATCACGCCCTGCGCCCCGACCGCCTCGACCGCCCCGGAAGCCGAGGGACGAAACAGTTCGGGCCCTCGTTCGCCGACCAGATAGGCGCCGCCCGCGCTCACCGGTCCGCCGTCCGCCCGCGAGCCGGAAAACGCCGCCCCCACCGCCCTGGCGATGGCGCCGGACAACCCCCCTGCGCCCCCGCCGGCCGCGGCGTTGACGGCGGCGAGCACCGCCCGCGCCAGTTCCGCCAGCGAGATCTCTCCATCCGCCGCCGCGCGCGCCAGGGAGCGCGCCAGTCCGGCGCCGGCGCGCTCGAAGGCGGCTTCGACCGACGCCGCCGCCCTTTCGGCCGGTTCCCGCAGACTGTCCAGCGCCGCCGCCGCCTCTGCCGCCCGTTGCGGCACGGAGCCGAGGCCGCCGTCGTTCCCAGTGTCAGTCATCCGGCCACGCCTCCGCCATGCGATCGAACTCCCGCCGGCCCAGGGGCTGGCCGTCGCCCGCCGCCTCGGTCAGCAGGCGCCATTCCTTCAGCGACAGCCGCCAGAAGTCCGCCGGACCGACCCCGGCCCGGGCGGCGGCCCGCAGCATCGGGCCCCACGGCGTGTTCAAGCCGCCGCCGCCAGGGCCCGGGCCACCGCCTCCGCCGCCTCGCGCGGATCCACCGCCGCGTCGGCGAGGCTTTCGGCCAGTTCGTATTCGCCGCCGCCTCTCAGCAGCGCCGCGAGCACCGCGGTCAGATCCCGGGCCGACAGGGCGGACATGCGCTGCGCCCATTCCGACGGTCCGTCGCAGCCCAGCGCGGTCTCCATCTCGGCCAGCGCGCCCAGCGTCAGGCACAGGCGCCGGTCGACGCCGGCCAGCGGCGCCATGACCTCGCCCCTCGCCCCGATGGCTTTCATCACGCCGCTCCGAAGGTGATTTCACCGGCGCTGGCGAGGCTGATCGCGAATGTGGCCTCGCCCTCGTGCTCTCCGGCGTATTCGAGAGCGGCCACCAGGAAGGCTCCCTCCAGGGCGCCGAAGTCCGGAATGATGAGCCGCCAGGTCCGGGCCGCCTGGTCGAAGAACGCTTCCCGGATCAGCGCGTCCGAGGCCTCGTCCCGGAAGATGCCCTGCCCGGCCACGGCCGCCGACTTGACGCCCGCCCCGCCCAGCAGTTCCCGCCATCGTCCGGCGCTGTCGCCGTCGGTGGCGTCGACGCTGCGGGCGTTCAGCGAAATCGTCCGCGCCCTCAGGCCGGCGACGGTCGCGAACACGCCGGGCGCGCTCTCGACCTTCAACAGGATGTCCTTGCCGCGCTGCGCCGCCATGTCAGGCCTCCTCCGTCACGGCCCGCACCCGCAGCACCGCAAATGTTCTGAGCCCGCCAGGGGCCGGGTAGACGTCCGCGAACGTCAGCCTCAGGCTGATGGTCCGCACGCCGTCGGCGACCGGGGCCGCATCGCTGAGGCTCGAACGCACGGCCGCGAGGATGGCCTTGGCCTCTTCGGTTCCGCGGAACTGCGAAACCGCGGTCAGGGTCAGGGCGTGTTCGACGCCGCCTCCGTCGGCCGCGACCGGTCGGCTCTCCGAGCGTCCGATCAGCAGATACGGCAGGGCCGCTCCATCCGGCGGGGCGTCCCAGATCCTGGGCGGTTCGCCGAGCAGGGGGCCGAGGCGGAGGTCTCCGGCCAGATGCGCGATCAACGCCTTCTGCAGGGCCAGTTCATGGCTCATCGGGTCCGCTCCAGATTGAGGATGGCCTGCCCGCCGACCGTCTCGGTCGACCGGATGCGCCAGTCGCCGCCGCCGAACCTCAGCACCCTGCCGACGGTCAGCCGGAGGTCCGAACGCGCCTCGGCGGTCATGACCTCGATCACGCGCCCGCCGCCCGGTTCGGCCTTCTCGCGCAGCCGTCGCCGGCCCGTTTTCAGCCAGGCCGATCCGACCGGCTCCCAGCTCACCGCCCGGCCGCCGTAGGGCGTCTGGCTTTCCATGCCTTCGAACAGGCCCGCCAGCGTTCTCACAGCCGTACGCCGCGATAGGGGGCGATCCACGCATCCACCGGCTGGATCGGCATGTCGGCGTCGCCGCGCTCATAGGCGCGCAGGATCAGCATCAGCACCGCCAGCCGCAGCGGCGCGGGCGCGGTCGACTCAAGCACCGAGCCGACATCGGCCTCGACCCGGGCGCGCGCCGCGTCGATCAGGGTCTGGATCAGCCCGTCCTCGGCGTCGTGGTCGACGCGCAGGAACAGCTTCGCCTCGGTGAGGCTCACCGGTGCGGTCATTTGCAATCTCGCTTTGCTTAAGGCGGCGAGGGTCGAGGGACGGGGGTCGAAACCCGGCGTCTCACCTCAACCGGCGCCCGTTTCACCAAGACGCCAGGACGAGCGACGATTCCTCGTCCCTCGTCCCTCGCCCCTCATCTCTCGACCCTCGGCGGTTAGCTCACCGCGAACTTCATCACCTTGATGGCGTCGAAATTCTGCACCCCGCCGCCGACCCGCTTGGTCGTGTAGAACAGCACATAGGGTTTGGCGGAATAGGGGTCGCGCAGCACCCGGACCCCGGCCCGGTCGACGATCAGATAGCCGCGCTGAAAGTCGCCGAAGGCGATCGCGGCCGCATCGGCGCCGATGTCCGGCATGGTCTCGATCTCGGTCACCGGATAGCCGAGCAGGCTGGCCGTCTCGCCCGGCCGCTGGGCCGGCTGCCAGACGTACGCCCCGTCGTTGTCCTTGAATTTGCGCACGGCCGAGACCGTCTTGCGGTTCATGACGAAGCGGCCGTTGGGCCGATAGCGGGCCTTGGGCGCGTAGATCAGGTCGATCAGCCGGTCGGTCGGACTCGGGGACGCGAACGCCCCCGCCGCCCCCGACGCGACATAGCCGATCTTGCCCCAGGCATGGGCGGCCTCGGCGACCGTCTCATAGCTGAGGAAGCCCTTGGGCTTGTTGAGCCCGTCCCCGGTGACGAAGGCGCTGGTCTCCTGCGCCGCGAAGGCGTCCTCGACCTCGGAGGCCAGCCATTCGTCGAGATCGATCAGGGCGTCGTCCAGCAGGCTCTGGGTGGCCGCCGGGCTGGCGTACAGATCGGCCGAGGGGAACTCCAGCAGCGCCAGCGTCGCCGGATCGGTCTCCGGCCGCGCCGCCGTCTCGGCCACCCAGCCGGCGGCCAGGCCGGCGGTCGAGACCGGCTTGCGGAACACGCCCGCGCCCACGGTCCGCACGCCGGCGATTTCACGCATCGGCGACCCGGCCATCAGCCGCCGCTCGATGGCCCGCTCGGTCTGTTCCGGCACGACATAGCCGGCCGAGTTGGACGCCGTCGACAGCCCCGCCTTCAGCTCCAGGCCGAACGACTGTCCCGTCTTCAGATAGCCGTCGAACGCCGCCTTCTCCTCCCCGTGGAACGGGGAGGGGGACCGCGAAGCGGTGGAGGGGCTGACCGTCGCAAGCTCCGGCCGCCGCCCCTCGCTGACCACCCGGTCCAGCCGCGCCTGGGCGCGGCCCACCGCCTGGTCGATCCGGGCGACCTTCTCCTCCAGCAGCGGATCGGCCGAGGCCTTGCGCTCGATCTCGTCCAGCCGGGCGTCATTGGCCCCTTTGAACGCCTCGAACGCCGCCATCATCTCATGCATGGCGGCGCGCGCCTCGGGGGTGCCCGAGGCCGTCTTGGTCTCTTTCATGGTGTCTCCGGTTTTCAGGAACCGCGGCTTGCGGTTAGGGTCGGGGCGTGAACCGCCCCCTTGAGAAATCGGTGCTTCGGCCTTTGACCGTCCCGTCGGGCCCGTCGGAGCTCCGGGCGTGAGCGCCCGCTTCAGCAAACTCGAGCGCGACGTCATGGCCGCACTGGCCCATGACCTGCGCCATATCGCGCCTGATCTGGCCGGCCAGTTCGAGGAAAGCCTGCCCGGCACGCGTCGCAACACCGGATCGGGCCTGTTCACCGAGACGATCGTCAGCTCGCGGCGTCCGCTGTCGTCCGAGCGCGCCACAGGGCTGTTCGGGACAGTTCACGCCATGGTCGGCGACCTGGCCGATCCGATCGCCTTCCAGGTCGAGCTCCGCAACGGCCGGCTGCTCGCCCTCCACGGCGACGCCTACGGCCAGGACACCCGGGCTATCGACTTCGCCGCCGCGCCGTTCGACCAGGTGTTCACGCTCAACGATCACGGCGAGTCCATCGCCTTCGACCCCGCCGCCCTGATGCGGCCCAGCCCGCTGCTCGACCTGCATCAGCACGACGACCACGATCCGGTCCGGCTTGAGGAACCGCCCCTCGTCAACCGCGGCCCCCTTCAACGACTTCAGGACGAGCGGCCCCCGGCTCTGGTGCGGACCGCGCGGACCGACGAGCCCTTGTCCGAGGCTGATCGCGAAGCGACCTCTTCGCTCATCGTCGGCATCTGGGTGATCGCCGGGGTGGCGGGCCTGCTCGCGGCTCTTTTCGCCCGCGTCTCCATTTTCATCCTGTTCATCGGTGCCTTCTGGCTGGGTGCCCTGCTTCGTAAGCCGATGGTCAGGAAGGCCCTCGTCAGCGCAGCTAGGGCGCTGGGCCGGTTCGAAGTCCGGCCGTCCGGCTTCTGATCAGGACGGAACGGCGACACCCGGTCCCGGGGTCACCCGGAAGCGCGCCCCGGGCAGCATTGGGAAGGTCACCAGCGACACCTCCCAAAGTTCGACCTCGACCAGCACCCTGAGCCGGCCCTCGCGCCGCGCCCGCTGACCGCGGAAGCCGATCGACAGGCCGTCCAGCGCTCCCGCCCTGGCCAGCGCCTGGGCGAAGCGCGCCTCCGCCGACCAGTCCATGATCCTCCCGCGCACCCACAGGCCCCGGTCGTCCTCACGCATCTCGTCCCAGACGCCGACCGGCGACAGGCTTTCGTGCTGGTGCAGCATCCGCACGCCGCCGGCCCCCGCCGCGGCCAGACTCCGGTCGAAGGCGCCCCTGGCGACCACGTCCCCGTTCAGGTCGGCCACGCCCCACAGCGACGCATGGCCCTCGATCTGCACGCCTGCGGGCCGGATCCGGTCCCGGGTCGCCGCCCGGGCCGCGGCCGCATGACCGCTCACGGCCCGCGCTCCAGCCGCATCTCCATCCGCTCGACCGCCGCGCGAGTGGCCTTGCTCTGTTCTTCCAGCCGCGCCAGCCGCTCCGCGACCTGCCGGTGCTCGCCGATCCGGGCTTCGAGCACGGATATGCGCGCCGCGGCGCCGCCGGCCCAGACCAGCGCGCCCGCGGTCTGCAGCGCCAGGGCGGCGATCACCGCCACCGGAACCTTCCGCAGCATCTCCATCACGCGCCCACTCCGGCCATGCGCCGCCGTTCCTCGTCGGTCAGGAAGCTGGCCGCCTCCAGCCGCGCCCACAGCGCGTCCCGTTCCGGCTGCAGCGCCGGCACGCCGTCGAGGTCGGCCTCGATCCTCGCGCCCCCGAAGCGGCTTCCCAGCCACGCGGTCAGGGCCGCCGCCGTCTTCCTCGCCAGCGGGGCCACGGTTCCGCGCCAGAAGGCCGCGCTGGCCTCGCGATAGTTGGAGTAGGTGGCGTCGCCGGGGATTCCCAACAGCTGGGGCGCCACCCCGAAGGCCAGGGCGATCTCGCGGGCGGCGGCGTGTTTGCCAGCGATGAAATCCATGTCCGCCGGCGTCCAGCTCATCGGCTTCCAGTCCAGCCCGCCCTCGAGGATCATCGGCCGCCCGGCGTTCATGGAACCGCCGTGGGCGTCCTCGATCTGCGCCCGCAACGCCTCGAACTGCTCGACCGTCAGCCGCTCGCCGTCCTTCGCCCCATAGACGAGGGCGCCGCTCGGCCGGGCGGAATTGTCCAGCAGCGCCTTGTTCCAGGCGCTCGAGGCGTTGTGGATGTCGATCGCCGACGCGGCCGCCTCGAGCGGCGAAAAACCATAGTGATCGTCGGTCGGATGAAACAGCTTCAGCTGCATCACCGGCATCCAGCCGTCCGCCTGTCGTCCGATGCGGATCGAACGGCCGTCGACGGAATACTCATAGGCGTCCGGCCAGCCGGCGCGCCCGGGCACGATCTTGACCCGGTCCGGGCGCAACGTCCACAGCTCCGACGGGCTCTCGTCCCCGACCGCTTCCGCATAGGCGTTCCCGGCTGTCTGCAGCGCCCCGTAGAGCGCTTCCAGCCACTCCGTTCCGGACTGCTCCGGGTTCGGCCGGGCCAGCAGCCGGGCCAGCGGGTGGTCGTCCTCCCTGGCCCCGTCGACGAACACCGCCAATGGCGTCGACGCCGCCGCCTCCGCGACCATCCGCACGCAACGATAGGCCACGGCGTTGCGGCCGAAACCCTCCGTCGCCAGGCTCGCATAGTCTCTCGGCGTCCAGCGCGGCCGGCCCGCGCTGGTCAGGGCGATCAGCGGACCGACGCGGCTGTCCTTGATCTCGGGCGCGACAACGTCCCGCCGCCCCGCGAAGGGTCGCCGCCAGTTCAGCATGGGAATCTCCAGCAAGATTCGGCGCCGCGGCCGATCGGGTCGGCCTGCCGTCCGGAGAGGCCCGGTCCCGGGCCGCTCACCTGACTTTCCGACGTGCCCACATCATAGCCTGCCAGCGTTATCCGGCGGAAAGATAGAGTCTGGAAACGGTCAAGTTTCTGATCCGGCGGACTTTCGTCCCCGCTATCAGACTATAATTCCGTGAAAGGCCGGCGCAGCGTCACGGCCACGGCCGTGCGCGCCGGGGCCCCGTCACCCGGACTCGCCGCCCCTCTCGGCGATCCAGTCCTCGGCTTCGAAATCCAGCGCGTCCTCGGGGTCCTTGAGGGCCAGCTCCGACACCGTCTGCCCGCGCACCGACACGCCCGCCTCGTGAACGCTCTCCGGGTCCCCGGAAACCAGCGGATGCCAGTCCGCCAGTCCGCGGCCCTCGTGGATGCGGCGGTAGGCGCACGACTTCGGCATCCACGCCAGCGCCTCGATGTTCCACGGCGTCAGCTTGATGCAGTCCGGCACCTGCTCGAGGCGGTTGGCGTAGTCCGTGCAGGTGCAGCGCACCGGATCGAACAGCTTGCAGTGCACCCGCGTCGGCACCACCTCGCCCGTGTCCTCGTCCTCGAACCGCACCAGGCAGCACAGGCCACAGCCGTCGCACAGGCTCTCCCATTCCGCACGCGTCATCTGTTCGAGGCGCTTCGCTTGCCAGAAGGGTCGGTCCATCGGCGGCCTCTTACCGCGATCGGTTCCCGCTGTCGCCCGCCACGCGCGACCGCCGCCGCGCAGCCGGCTGGCGGACCGACGCCCGCCGGTCTATAGCCCCCGCCTCATGGCCGCCAAGTCCTCCGCCAGACCCCCGCTCGTCGCGCTCAAGGACGTCCGCCTGCAGGACGGGCCGCGCCCGCTGTTCGACGGGGTCGACCTGGCTGTCGAGCCGCGCACCCGCGCCGCCCTCGTCGGCCGCAACGGGGCCGGCAAGTCGACCCTGATGAAGCTGGTCATGGGGTTGATCGAGCCCGACGCCGGCGACCGCTCGGTGCAGGCCGGGACCCGCTTCGCCCATGTGCCGCAGGAACCGGTCATCACCGGCGAGACCCTGCTCGACTACGCCGTTTCCGGCGACGCCCAGCCGTGGACCGCCGAGGCCTGGCTGACCGCCTTCGGCCTCGACCCGGCCAGGCCGGCGGTGAACCTCTCCGGCGGCGAAATCCGTCGCGCCGCCCTCGCCAAGGCGTTCGCGGAAGAGCCCGACCTGCTGCTGCTCGACGAACCCACCAACCACCTCGACATCCTCGCCATCGAGCGGCTCGAGACAGAACTGATCAGCGCCCGCTTCGCCGTGCTGGTGGTCAGCCACGATCGCGCCTTCCTCAACCGCGTCACCCAGTCCTGCCACTGGCTCGAAGGCCGCCGCGTCCGCACCCTGAACAAGGGCTTCGCCGCCTTCGACGAATGGGCTGGCAAGGTGATGGAGGAAGAGGCCGAGTCCCTGCGCCGCCTGAACAAGGCCATCGAGCGCGAGACCTACACCTTCTACCGCTCCATCACCGCCCAGCGCACCCGCAACGAAGGCCGCGCCCGCGCCCTCAACGCCATGCGCGCCGACCGTTCCGAGCGCGTCCGCGACCTGCCCCGCGAACTCAACCTCGGCGTCGATTCCGGCGTGGCCTCGGGCAAGCTGGTCGCCGACCTCAAGGGCGTGACCAAGAGCTTCGGCGACCGCACCGTCATCAAACCCTTCACCACCCGGGTCATCCGCGGCGACCGCCTGGCCATCGTCGGCCCCAACGGCGCCGGCAAGACCACCCTGGTGAAGATCCTGCTCGGCGAGCTCGAACCCGACGGCGGCACGGTCCGGCTCGGCGCCAATCTCGACCCGGTCTACCTCGACCAGTCCCGCGAGGGCCTGCGTTCCGACATGACCCTGTGGGACGCCCTCACCCCGGGGGGCGGGGATTCCATCCTCGTGCGCGGCGTGTCGAAGCACGTCGCCGCCTATGCGAAGGACTTCCTGTTCCAGGAAGGCCAGCTGCGCCAGCCGATCTCGACCCTGTCCGGCGGCGAGCGCAACCGCCTCCTCCTCGCCCGGGCGCTCGCCAAACCGGCCAACATGCTGGTCCTCGACGAGCCGACCAACGACCTCGACATGGACACGCTCGACAAGCTCGAGGAACTGCTCGAGCAGTACGACGGCACCCTGGTCCTGGTCAGTCACGACCGGGATTTCGTCGACCGGCTGGCCACCTCGACCATCGCCATGAACGGCCGCGGCGACATCGTCGAGACCCCCGGCGGCTGGACCGACTTCATCCGCCAGAACCCCGGCTTCCTGACGAGTGGCGAGGGTCGAGGGTCGAGGGACGAGTGGAAAAATGCATCAACGGGCAATGCGTCAGCGCCCCTCGCCCCTCGACCCTCGACCCTCGCCCCCCAAAAGCCCGGCAAGCTCACCTTCAGGGACGCCCACCGCCTGAAAGAGCTCGAAGGCCTGCTCGCCACCCTGCCCGCCGACATCGCCCGCCACGAGGCCGCCCTCGCCGATCCCGACCTCTATACCCGGGACCGCAAGGCCTTCGACCGCGCCACCGCCAACGCCGGGCGCGCCCGGACGCTTCTGGCGGCCGCCGAGGAGGAATGGCTGGAGCTGGAGGCGAAACGGGAAGCCCTGTCGGGCTGAGATGGCTTGCATGACCTGTTCGACTCCCAACTGTCGTGCTAGGGTCAGGGCGTAGGGAATGGCACATGACCGGAACGAAACTGACCTCGGACGCCGCTCTTAAGACCGGGCCGAAGCTGCTGAAGATGTACGGCACTTGGTCCAAAATGCTGGCGAACGGGGAGTTGCGGGATGACGGCGTGATCGTCGTCAAGCCCAAACCCGCGCCCAAACCCCGGGCAAAGATCGCGGCCTGACCTGGAGATGGCCTGATGGCCGTCACACTGACCGTCGCGTGGGCGTTGTTCGCCTTGGCGCCGGGGCTGGCGGTTTTTGCGGGCCTGTTTCTATCAAAGAGCAAAGACGTAGTTCACCCGGCGGCGCCTGCGCCCGCGTCGTTGATCGCCTTGGCGATCGTGGTGTTCGGAGCCCTGACGCTCCACGCCCTTTCTGCGGCTGTGCTCACGTGCATTGATGGGCTGGGGGCGATCACCGGTTGGACAGTTTCATACGATCCAAACGTCTATCGCTATTTCCTCGGAAGCAGAACAGCGGATGAGCTTGGCATAGAAACCGCGATCTTGCTGACGCTCCTTCTGGCTCTGTCGGGGATCGGCTTTTTCGCGGCGCGTCAGATTGGCCGCACGGCCCAACCCGGCTCCACTCTTCATGCGCTGCTGTATGGTTGGCTCAGTCCGATCCTCACGCAGCTACGAGCGGAGGAGGGCTATCTCAAGCATCTGATCGCCTGGGTCGTGACCGATCTTCAGGTAGGCGATCTGGCCATCGGCTATGAAGGGCAGGTCGAGACCATATCGCTCACCAGCGACAAGCAGATCGCTTGGCTGACCCTGAGGAACTGCGAGACCTTTGTCGTGGCCCCCAGGGATGGCTCGGCGCGCCGTCAAGCCGTCGCCAGGGAAACCCCCATTCCCAGAATGCAGGTCGAGGGGCCGCATATCGTCAACCTTGCCTACGCGGTGGCTCTGGTTCCGGAAACGATCGCGCGGCCGCCGCTTTCTGTGGAAAACCCAAGCGCCTGATTCGTTTTCACGAATTCCGTCCGCCTACAGATATGCACAGGGTTATCCACCGGGTCGGGGGCGGTTCCGCACAGCCGGCCGGATTCAGACGCTTGCCGTCTAGCGGATTTGGCGCGAACGTCAACAGGCCGAGGGACACGGCGGCGCGGAAATCCGGGGAGACCCGGGGCTCAAAGCGGACCGGCCCGGCTCTCTGACCTGACGCACCGGGGGGTTTCGGCCCCGACGGACGGCAGGCAGGATCAAGGCCCGAAGGACCCTTCGAAGGCTTCGGCCCCAGAAGATTCGGCGGGAACCGGATCAGGATCGATGGACGGCGCGGGGCTCGACCTCGTGGGACGCCGGAGACCGGGAGCGCGACAGGATACAGCCGACCATCACCGGGGTTCGCCTCGCTGATGCTGAAGCCAGGGTCCTGAACCTCAATGGCCAAGTCCAACCCGGACTTGGCGAGGGGACGAGGGGAACCGCTTGCGGGGATCTTCGTCCCCTCGCTCAATTCCGGCGGCTGGTTCTGCGAAGCTCGCCCGCTCCTTCGCCGCCATGCCCTTCCCTTCCCCCCGCCCCGGCCGTAAACCAAGGCCATGAAGCTGCGCGGGAATCGCCCCACATCGCCCCATCGCCGAGCCCTGATCGGCGGGGCCGGCGCGCTGGCGGCGACGGCGGCGCTGGCGGCCTGCAGCCGCGCCGAGGCTCCGGTCGACGACGACGGCCGGGTGCGACTGCGCTTCGCCACCGACTGGCGCGCCCAGGCCGAGCACGGCGGCTTCTACCAGGCGCTGGCCTCCGGGGCCTATGAGAAGCGCGGCCTCAACGTGCAGATCATCCAGGGCGGACCGGCCGTCAATGTGCCGCAGTTGCTGGCCTCCGGCGCCGTCGAACTGGGCATGGGCTCCAACAGCTTCATCCCGATGAACCTGGTCGAGGAAGGGGCGCCGGTGAAGGCCGTCGCCGCCTTCTTCCAGAAAGACCCGCAGGTGCTGATCGCCCATCCCGATCCGGCCCTGGAAGGCATCGCCGATCTTCGCGGCCGGCCCTTCCTGCTCGCCACCGCCGCGCGCGAAGCCTTCTGGGTGTGGCTGAAGGCCAAATACGGCTTCACCGACGACCAGGTGCGCACCTACACCTTCAACCTGGCCCCCTTCCTGAGCGACCCCCGGGCCGTGCAGCAGGGCTATCTGACCAGCGAACCCTATACGATCGAGAAGGAGGCGGGCTTCACCCCCAAGGTGTTCCTGCTGGCCGACGAGGGCTATCCGTCCTACGCCACCATGGTGCTGGCCCCCACCGCCTTCGCCCGCGACAACGCCCGCGCCCTGCGCGGCTTCATCGCCGCCTCGGCCGAGGGTTGGCGCGACTACATCCAGGGTGACGGCAGGGCGGCGGACGCCCTGATCCGGCGCGACAATCCGGACATGACCCAGGACGTCCTCGATCAGGCCCGCGCCAAGCTCAAGGCCCATGGCATCGTCGACGGCGGCGACGCGGCGCTCTACGGACTGGGGGCGATGACCGCCGAGCGCTGGCGGACCTTCTTCGAGGTCACCTCCGCGGCCGGCCTCTACCCGCCCGGCCTCGACTGGCGCGAAGCCTTCACGACCCAGTACCTGCCCGGCCGTGGTTGAGACCGGCCCGGCGTCCGCGGCGGCGCTGCGCGACGTCGTCGTCCGCTACCCGGGCCGGCCGCCGCTGGGGCCGGTGAACCTGACCGTCGCCCCCGGCGAGATCGTCGCCCTGGTCGGCGCCTCGGGCGCGGGAAAGTCCACGCTGCTGCGGTTGATGGCCGGGCTCGAGGCGCCGTCGCAGGGCGTCGTCGCCGGCGGCGCCGGGCGCGGCCGCACCGGCTTCGTCTTCCAGAACGCCACCCTGGCGCCGTGGGCCGACATCCAGGCCAACGTCGCCCTGCCGCTCGAACTGACGGGCGCGCCCCGCGACGAGGCCCGCCGCCGCGCCGCGGCGGCGCTGGCCGCCGTCGGTCTGGGCGACCGGCTGTCAGCCCGTCCGCGGCAGTTGTCCGGCGGCATGGCCATGCGGGCGTCGCTCGCCCGGGCCCTGGTCACCGACCCGGACCTGCTGCTGCTCGACGAACCCTTCGCCGCCCTCGACAGCGTCACCCGCCGGCGCCTCATCGAGGACCTGCACCGTCTGTGGGCCGGGCGCGCGCCCCGCCCGGCCATCGTCTTCGTCACCCACGACGTCGAGGAGGCCGTCTATCTGGCCCATCGCGCGGTCGTGCTCGACGCGGGCTCCGGACGGGTGACCGCCCAGCTGCCGACGCCGGGCCGGCCGCCGCGGGCGGACGGGTGGCGGTCCGAGCCGCGGCATCGCGACGCCGTCGAACGCCTCGCCGGCGAACTGGCCCGGAGCATGATTCGCCCCGCGGCGGACCCCGGGCGGGCTGCATGAGCCGCCTCCTGCCGCCGCTCGTGCTGACCGCCGCCCTCCTCGCGGCGTGGGAGATCGCCTGCCGCGCCCTGCACCTGCCCGCCTATCTGTTGCCCCCGCCCAGCGCGGTCGGCATGGCCCTGGTCGGGCGCGCGCCCCTGCTGTTCGCCTCCGCCGCCGCCACCTTCTGGATGGCCTTCCAGGCCCTCGTCCTCGCCTTCCTGCTCGGCGGCGGCCTGGCTCTGGCGGTTTCGCTGAACCGGTCGGCCGAGCAGGCCGTCCGCCCCCTCGCCGTCGCCCTGCAGGTCACCCCGGTCGTGGCCATCGCGCCGCTGGTGCTGATCTGGGCCGGCCTCGATCACGCCGGGCGCGCCGTGGTCGCGCTCGCGGCGGCGGTGGCCTTTTTTCCCCTGTTCTCCGGCGTGCTGGCCGGCCTCAAGTCCGCCGATCCGGATCTGGAGCGGCTGTTCGACCTGTACGGCGCGTCGCCGCTGCAGCGGCTGATCCGGCTGCGCCTCCCGTCCGCCCTGCCGTTCATTCTCGAAGGGTTGCGGGTCGCCGCCGGCCTGTCGGTGATCGGCGCCGTGGTCGCCGAATTCGTCTCCGGCTCGGGGGCCACCCAGGGGCTGGCGTGGCGGCTGCTCGAGTCCGGCAACCGCCTGCGCACGGCCGAAATGCTGGCCGCCCTGTTCTGCCTGATGAGTCTGGGCCTGGCCCTCAACGCCGCGGTCGGGGCCGCGGAGCGCGTCGTACGGCGCCGCCTCGTCTGAACGGCGGCCGCGCGTTAGCGACGGGTTAAGCCCAGGCCGCTACCGTGCCGCTCCAGTTTCCGCGCCCGGAGCCCGCCCTTGCGCCGCGCCTCGCTTGCCGCCGCCGTCCTTGCCGCCGCCGGCGGTCTGCTGCTGACCGGCGCCGCCGCCGCCCAGTCGGCGCGGCCCTACCTCTCGTGGCCGGGGCGCGGCGAAGCCACGCCGCCCGGGGCCCGCGCCGCCGCCGCGCCGGCCCCCGTCGGCCGCGGTCCCGGACGGCCCAATCCGGTCATCCCCCACGGCGGCGCAGCGGCTCGCGGATCGCCCTCCGCCGCTCCGGCCCGGCGGACGCTGACGCCGGCCGACGCCTGGCTTCGCCCTCCGTCCCCGCCGGCGGCTCCGGCGCTCGCGGCCGCCGCGCCCTCGCCGACTCCCGGCTATCTGCCCGACCCGGCCGGCGGCGGCCAGGCCGTCCCGGCTGAGCTGATCCATCCGGCCCCGGTGCGGACCCCCGGTCCCGCTCCCGTTGGTCCGCCGGATCCGATGGCGCCGCGCCGCGACGCGCCGATCTTCCAGGTTCAGCCGCCGGCCCCGCCCCCCGCGGCGGCGGCGGCCGGCTCCGGCGACGCCGCGCCGCAGGGCGGCCGCTACTATTCGGTCCACCGTCAGAACGGCCGCCGACCCGACGCCCTGACCGTCCCGGCCCCGACCTATGTCGATGCCCTCGTGGTCAGCGGCGTCGAGACCCTCGCCTCCCGGGACCTCGCCGCGCCCGAGCCGGGGCCGACGCTGATCCGCGGCCGCAACGGCGACATGCGCGCCGCGCCGGCTCCGTCGGACGGGGATCACCAGTGACCGACGCGTCGACCCTGTCCCGCCTGCCCAAGCTGATCGCCCTCGCCGAGGAGGGCTCCAGCGAGAAACGCCGCGCCCTGCTGCGCGAACTGACCGAGCATTTCTTCGGCGCCTCGGTCCGCACGGCCGCCGAGACCCGCCTCTACGACGCGGTCCTGATCAAGCTGGCCGACGATATGGAGACGGCGGTCCGCGCCGAATTGTCGGCCCGCTTCGCCAATGCCCCCGATGCGCCGCACAATCTGATCCGGCGGCTCGCCAATGACGAGGCCTCGGTCGCCGGCGCGGTGCTGGCGGCCTCGCCGGTGCTGACCGACGAGGACCTGCTCGGGGTGGTGCGTCGCCACGGCCAGGACCACCTCCGCGCCGTCTCGGCCCGCGCCTCCGTGTCTGAAGCGGTGTCCGAAGTGATCGTCGAGCGGGGCGACGACGAAACCCTCGGCGCCCTGTTGCGGAACGACGGGGCCCGGCTGTCGCGCAAGGCCTCCGAGGCCGCCGTCGAACGCGCCAGGATCAATCCGGCGCTGCACGAGGCCACGGTCTCGCGGGCCAGCCTGCCGCCCGATCTTCTCAACGACATGTATTTCGTCGTCGAGGCGCGGCTCCGGGCGCGCATCCTCGAGCAGAACGCCGGCATGGATCCGGCGCTGCTGGAGAGCGCCCTGGCGGCGGGGCGCGCCCGCATCGCCGCCGACGACGGCGCCCTGCCCCCCGACTACGCCGAATGCTCGGCCTATGTGGAGGAACTGCGGGCGGCCGGGCAGCTCACGCCGCAGATGCTGGCCCGCTTCCTGCGCTCCGGCGACAGGACCGGGGGCCGGACCTCCTTCCTGATCGCGCTCGCCCAGCTGGCGGACATCGATTTCCACACCGCCCGCCAGATCGTCGAGCGGCGCGAGCTGGACGCCCTGGCGGTGGTCTGCAAGGCCGCCGACCTCGATCGCGCCCTGTTCCTGACCTATGCGGTGGTCCTGCTCAACGACGACGGCGAGGCCATGGCCAAGGCCCATGCCTACGCCCGCATGTACGCCGACCTGACCCGCGAGGCGGCGCTGAGGACGCTGCGCTTCTGGCGCATGCGCCGCGGGGCCCAGGCCGCCTGATCCTCCCGGACGCGAAACGCCCGCCCCATCGCTGGAGCGGGCGTTCGATCCCTTGGGGACCGGCTTATTTCTTGGCGCGGGCGGGGCCGGGGCGCGCCGGTTTGCGCCCACCCTGGCCGAGGCCCATCTGCTTGGCCAGGTCCGAGCGCGCCTTGGCGTAGTTGGGCGCGACCATCGGATAGTCCTTGGGCAGGCTCCACTTGGCCCGGTATTCCTCGGGGCTCATGCTGTACTTGGTGCGCAGGTGACGCTTCAGCGACTTGAACTTGCGGCCGTCCTCCAGGCAGATCAGATAGTCCGGCGTGATCGACTTGCGAACCGGAACCGCCGGCTCCTTGGGCTCCGGCTCCGGCTCGACCGCGCCGCTTGAAACCTGCGAGAGCGCCGCGTGAATGCTGGAGATCAGGCCCGGCACCTCGACGGCCTGAACATTGTTGTTGCCGACATAGGCCGACACGATGTCGGCGGTCATCTCAAGCAGTTGCGAGTTCTCTTCCATGCGCGCGGTCTCACCTTGCGATCTGATTTGTTTCAGCCGAACGTTGACCGTCAGGCCACTGAAAGGTGTGAATAGAGCCGGAGATCGATTCCTGCAATAGCGTATTCGTGGCCCGCCTGGCGACCGATTATCAGAGTAGACCCGGTCCGGGGCGCAGATCAGCGGCCGAAATTTTCCGCCAGAGCCAGCATGGCCGCCCTCTCTGGCGCTGAATAGTCGTCGACCTGGTCTTCCTCGCCGTCCCGGATCGCCCTGAGCAGGGCCGGCGTCAGCGCCGAGGACAACGACCAGTTCCAGTAGCGCAGCACCGTCTGGGCCCGATCGACCGCGAGCATGTCATAGGTCACCTGGACCCGTTCCCAGACCGGGTCGGGCGAACCGTCCGCGCTGGTCTCGGGGCGTCGCATCGAGCGCCACAGTCCGGTCAGGGCCGACTTCGACAGCCCCGTGGCCTTGCACAGTATGGCCAGCGGCTCGCCGCCGGGATCGCCGAGGATCTTGGCCCCGGTGACCGGCTTGACGCCGGCCAGATAGGCGATCTCCGTGGCCACCTCCCGGGTCAGGCCGTGGAGGGCGGCCGCCTCCACCGCCTGCTCCAGCCCGGAGTACGGGCTCTTCTCGATCGCGGCGCGGTTTCTCTGCCGCCGTTCGATGAACTGAAGCGCCTTGCGCGACACCGGATCCTGCCAGTTCTCCTCGGCGGCCATGGCGAAGACGTCCTCGACCACCTCCTGCATGACCTCGCGCGAGACGGCGAACCGCTGCAGGATGGTCCGGCGGTCGTCGCTTCCGCACCACCAGAACATCACATAGGCGCCCGAGGGCCGCAGTTCCGGCCGCTTCAGCAGATGGGCGCACAGCTGCCGCTCGGACCGGCTCAGGCTGACGACCCCTTCGACGGCGACCTGACTCAGCCGCGCGCTCGAGTTTCGCAGCACCGCCTCGATCACCTGGCTCTCGCCGAAGCTCAACAGCGTCTCGGTGACGACCTCGGACAGGCCGCGCCGGCTGGCCATCAGGAAGCGGTGCTCGGCCTGTGTGTCGCGGGCGCAGGCCACCAGGTCGGCGTCGGACAGCGACGCGCACTGTTCGATCAGCAGGCCGGCGATGTCCGCCTCGTCGCGCAGCAGCATCCGCGCCAGGGCGTTGGGCAGTTCCGCCAGCGGGGCGAGACGCGCGGCCACCCGCTTGCGGTCCTCGGGCGAGGCGAGGCGCAGCATCTCGACCAGCAGGTCGCCGGTGACCGACCGTTCGAAGGCGTTGATCCGGCTGGCCGGCAGCGAGACCACGTCGGCCAGACGCTTCAGCAGCGCATGGCGCGCGCGAAGGGCGCCTTGCGGCGCGGCCTCCTCTGGCGTGGGAGCGGGCTCGGACATGTCGGTGAAAGCCTAAGGCGGGACGGTTAACCGCCCGTGACGGGGCCCCGGACACCGCCGACGGCGGGGGCCGGGGCCGTCACAGCCCCTCGAACAGCGCCGTCGACAGATAGCGTTCGGCGAAGCTGGGGAGGATCACCACCAGGGTCTTGCCGGCGTTTTCCTCCAGGGCCGCCTGGCGGAAGGCCGCGACCAGGGCGGCTCCCGAGCTGATGCCCCCCGGCACGCCTTCGACCCGCGCCGCCTTGCGCGCCATGTCGAAGGCGTCCTCATTCGAGACCTGTTCGATCCCGTCGATGACCGAACGGTCGACGATCGAGGGGATGAAGCCCGCCCCGATGCCCTGGATCTTGTGCGGACCCGGCTCGCCCCCGGACAGCACCGGCGAGGCGGTCGGCTCCACGGCGATCATCCGCACCGAGGGCTTGCGGGCCTTGAGCACCTGGCCGACGCCGGTGATGGTGCCGCCGGTGCCGACGCCGGAGATGACGATGTCGACCCCGCCGGCGGTGTCGTTCCAGATTTCCTCGGCGGTGGTGGCCCGGTGGATGGCCGGATTGGCCGGGTTGTCGAACTGCGCGGGACTGACCGCGCCGGGTGTCCGCTCGAGCAGTTCCTGGGCCATGGCGATGGCGCCCTTCATGCCCTTTTCGGCGGGGGTCAGCACCAGTTCGGCGCCGAGCAGGGCCAGCATCTTGCGGCGCTCGATCGACATGCTCTCGGGCATGACCAGGATCAGCCGGTAGCCCTTGGCCGCCGCCACGAAGGCCAGGGCGATCCCGGTGTTGCCGCTGGTGGGCTCGATCAGAACGGAGTCCGGACCGATCCGGCCGGCCTGCTCCAGCGCCTCGATCATCGCCACGCCGATGCGGTCCTTCACCGAGGCGAGCGGATTGAAGAACTCCAGCTTGGCCAG
>NZ_CALMZS010000031.1 GCF_937870815.1 uncultured Brevundimonas sp. | reverse complement strand
CCGGCCTACACCGCCGACGAGCTGATCGCCGCCGGCTCGCGCGAGCTGGGCATTGCCGCCGAGGCCCTCGGCGCGGCCATCGAGCGCATCTTCGCCGACCAGGGCGACCGCCCGACCGCCTATATCGCCGGCGAGGAGGGGGCGGGCGCGGCCGGAGTCGGCCTGCGCTACGGCCGCGGGGCGCTGCACATGAAGGATCTGTCGGCCTCGCAGGAGGTGTTCTGGCAGGGCATTTCGATCGGCTGGGACATCGGCGGCAACGCCAGCCGGGTCTTCACCCTGGTCTATGGCCTCTACCACCCCGACATGATCTACCGCCGCTATCCGGGGGTCGAGGGCTCGGCCTATCTGGTCGGCGGCGTCGGCGTGAACTACCAGGCCGCCGACGGCATCGTGCTGGCCCCGATCCGCACCGGCGTCGGCCTGCGCCTCGGCGCCAACGTCGGCACCATGGCCTACAGCCGGCAACGGAATCTGCTGCCGTTCTGAGGTGGCGAGTGAGGAGTGAGTGGTGAATCGTGAGTGATGATTGTCTGGATCCGCCCAACAATCACGACTCACTAATCACGAGTCACCCATTAACGCCTCCAGCCCCTCCCGCCACGTCGGATAGCGCGGCCGCCAGCCGAGCTCGGCCTTGGCGCGGGCGTTCGAGAGGCGTTTGGAGTCCAGATAGAAGCGCCGCATCGCCTCGCTGACCGACGGATCGTCGAGGTCGATCTCGGGCGGGATCGGCAGGCCGAGGCGACGCGCGGCCGATTCCACGACCACGTCCGCCGGCGCCGGTTCGTCGTCGCACAGGATATAGGCCGCGCCGGGCCGGGGCCGGGCCATGGAGGCGAACAGGCCGGCGACGGCGTCGTCGACATGGATGCGGTTGAACACCTGGCCGGGCTTGCGGACGATCCGCGCCGTGCCGTCGCGCAGCCGGTCCAGCGGCGAACGCCCGGGGCCGTAGAGGGCCGGCAGGCGGAAGACCTGCACCGTCAGCCCCATGCCCTGTCCGGCGTCCAGCCAGTCGCGTTCGGCCCGGACCCGCCGCGCCCCTTCCAGGCTGGCGGCGTTCAGTTCGCTGTCCTCGAAGGCCCAGCCGCCGGCGCGGTCGCCGTAGACGGCCGTGGACGAGACGTAGCCGATCCAGTCGGGCCACGACCCCGAGGCCGTGATCGCGGGCAGCAGCGCCCTGACCCCCGGACAGCCGCTCGCTTCCGGCGGGGCGGTGACCAGGATGGCCGAGGCGTCGGCGACCGCGGAGGCCAACCCGGCCGCGTCGCCCGGATCGACGGCGACGAAACCGTCGGCGGCCAGGGCCGCGCGGCGGTCCCGGTCGCGGCTGGTCAGGGCGGCGCGGCCGCCCCGGCACACCGCCTCGCGCGCCGCCGCCCGGCCCAGCCAGCCGCCGCCGAAGACCAGCAGGCGGGCGGGCGCGGCCCCGGCCGGCACGGCGGGGATCAGGCCGACCGGGCGTGGGCCGGGGCCGGCGCGACCACCACCGGTTCGGCCCTCAGCGCCTCGGCCCGCCTGCTGTTCCAGCTGGACAGGCAGGGCACCTTGGTCAGGTCGGCGCGATGGGCGTAGCGGCGGGCGATCTCGGTCACGTCCTGCATCAGCCCCTCGGCCAGGGTGATCGGCTTCAGGCCCAGTTCGCGGAACTGGTCATTGGCCACCACCAGCTCGTTCTCGTCGGCCTCCTGGCGCGGGTTGGGGACGTTGTGGACCTCGGCGCCGGTCATGCCGGCGATCATGGCGGCGAGGTCGCGGACCCGCCGGCTCTCGGTCATCTGGTTGAGGATCTTGACCCGTTCCCCGGCCTGCGGCGGGTTCTTCAGGGCCAGTTCGACGCAGCGCACCGTGTCCTGGATATGGATGAAGGCCCGCGTCTGGCCGCCGGTGCCGTGCACCGTCAGCGGATAGCCGACCGCCGCCTGCATCAGGAAGCGGTTCAGCACCGTGCCGTAGTCGCCGTCGTAGTCGAAGCGGTTGATCAGCCGCTCGTCCCGGCGGGTCTCATCGGTCTGGGCCCCCCAGACGATGCCCTGGTGCAGGTCGGTGATGCGGACGCCGTCGTTCTTGGCGTAGAATTGAAACAGCAGGGCGTCCTGGGTCTTGGTCATGTGGTAGATCGAGCCGGGGTTCGGCGGGAACAGGATCTCCTGCTCGGCCGGGCCGAACTCGGTCTCCACCGTGACCTTCAGATAACCCTCCGGAATCCTCAGCCCGGCGGTGGTGTAGCCATAGACCCCCATGGTCCCCAGGTGGGCCAGGTGGACGTCCAGCCCGCTCTCCACGATCGCGGCGAGCAGGTGGTTGGTCGCATTGAGATTATTGTCGACCGTGTACAATTTATGCCGCGCCGACTTCATCGAATAGGGCGCGGCGCGCTGCTCGGCGAAATGGACGACACTGTCCGGCCTCCACTCGCGGATCAGGGCCACGAGGCGGTCGAACTCCTTGCCGACCGTCATGTTGACGAAGTCGATGGTCCGGCCCGAGACCTCCTTCCACGCGGCGAGGCGCTCGCCCATGGTGCGGATCGGGGTCAGCGACTGGACCTCCAGCTCGTTGTCGATGTTGCGCCGACTCAGGTTGTCGACGACCCGCACGTCCCAGCCTCTCGCGGACAGGTGCAGGGCCGTCGGCCAGCCGCAGAATCCGTCGCCGCCCAGAACCAGTACGCGCATCCGTCCATCCTTCGTCATGACTGCATCCTGCCTAGCCGATGGCGGCGGCGGGGCAAAGCTGGAGCATTCAACGCACGAACGCGCCCCGGGTCTCAGCGGCCGGCGCGGGCGCGCCACGCCTCGCGGCCCTGCCCCCAGCGGTCGACCCGGGCGGCGTCGAACGGCGGCGGCAGCCGCGTCGGTCCGAGATTGCGCGAGCCCAGCCGCTCGGCCAGCCGCTGCGACGGCCTGTTGTCCGGGTCGATGCAGTGGATGACCTCGGTCCAGCCCAGGGCGTCGAAGGCATAGTCGATCGCCGCCGTGGCCGCCTCGGCGGCGTAGCCCCGCCCTTGCGCGTCGGGATGCAGGGCCCAGCCGACCTCGGCGCCGGGCCAGCCGAGCGGGGTCCACGGGCCGATGCGGCCCAGCCACAGGCCGGTGTCGCGCTCGATCAGCGAGAACATCGCCACCCCGGTCAGGCTCCACGCCCCGGCCATGGTCATGAAGCCGCGCCAGGCGGCCTCGGCCGGCTGCGGCCCGCCGATGAATTTCGCGGTCTCGGGGTCGGCCATCATCTCGGCCCAGCGCGGGAAGTCCTCCATCGCGGGGGGCCGCAGGGTCAGGCGGGCGGTCTCGATCACCGGTCCGGTCAAAGCCAGTACTCCCGTTCGAGCCGGTAGCGGCTGCCGTCGTGGCCCAGCACGCTCGACCACAGGCCGAAGCGGTCCACCCGGATCGGCGGCGAGCGCAGCAGATTGTGCCCCGCGATCCAGGCCCCGATGCGGTCGGGATTGGTCTGCGGCTTCAGATAGGCCAGCGTCACGTGCGGGCGGTAGTCGCGCCGCTCCATGGCCACCCCGGCCCGCTCGCCGGCGGCGCGGCAGCGCCCGGCCAGCACCGACAGCCGCTCGCTGGGCTCGACCCCGGCCCAGAGGGCGTGGCTGCGGTGGGCGTCGCCGAAGGCGCCGACGCCGCCCAGGGTGATGTCGAACGGCCCGCCCGTGGCGGCGCGCCCCAGTTCGGCGGCCAGGTCGTCGGCCCGCCGTTCGTCGATCTCGCCGTAGAAGGCCAGGGTCAGGTGCAGCTGGTCGCGCGTGCGCCACCTGGCGCCGGGCAGGCCCGACTGGCGGCGCTCGAGGGCGTCGGCCACGTCCTCGGGGATCGGCACGGCGGTGAACAGGCGGATCATGCGACCGTTCGTAGCGGTTGAAACCCCGGCCCCCAAGTCCGGTTTTCCTTGCGGAAGCGGCCGCCCGCCCCGATATTCGAGCGAAGGCCGGGGATGCCCCCGGCGATCAAGGAGATCGAACTCGCGATGAGCGACTTCAACAACGGCTACGCCCGCCCCGTCCCGCAGTCCGCCGACATGTCGGCGGATTCGGGCCTGCGGGCCTTCATGCTGGGCGTCTACAACAAGCTGGCTCTGGGCCTCGTCCTCGCCGGCGCCCTGGCCTATGTGACCGGCAATGTGCCGGCCGTGACCAGCCTGCTGTGGGTCCAGACCTCGACGGGCTACGGCATCACCATGCCGGGCATGATCATCCAGTTCCTGCCGCTGGTCCTGCTGTTCGGCTCGATGTTCTTCATGAAGAACCCCACGGCCGGCGGGGTGAACCTGCTCTACTGGGCGGTGGTGGGCTCGATCGGCGCCTCCCTGGGCTTCGTCTTCCTGCGCTACACGGGCTCCAGCGTCGCCTCGACCTTCTTCGTCACCGCCGCCGCCTTCGGCGCGCTGAGCCTGTTCGGCTATACGACCAAGAAGAACCTGACCGGCTGGGGCAGCTTCCTGATCATGGGCGTGATCGGCCTGATCATCGCCATGGTGGTCAACATGTTCCTGCAGTCCGGCCTGATGGCCCTGATCATCAGCGCCATCGGCGTGCTGATCTTCTCGGGCCTGATCGCCTACGACACCCAGCGGCTGAAGATGACCTACTACGCCCTGGGCGGGAACCAGGCCGCGATGGGCGTGGCGACGGGCTTCGGGGCCCTGAGCCTGTTCATCAACTTCATCAACCTGTTCCAGTTTCTGCTCATGTTCATGGGCGGCAACCGCGACTAGAGCGAAATCGGTTTGGACGCGATCGCGTCCAAACCCGGATCTTCGCTCCAGCCTTAGACTGGAGCCTGATTCACGGCCTCGGCGGAATCGCGAAGCGATTCCTCCTCAACCGATCAGGCTCCAGGTTTCGGCTCGAGGTCGTCGAACGGGGCCCGGAGCGATCCGGGCCCTTTTCTATTCGACGACGCTGAAGCGGCGGCTGTCGAAGACCCTCAGCACCTGGGGCAGTTCGCGGCCGCGGCGCAGCACCACGCCGCCCTCGCCGATCACCGCCCACTGGCCCTGTCGCAGGCGCAGGGCCGGGCGCTTCTCGATGCGGTAGGCGGGGGCGTCGCCCGAACGGCGGAAGACGGCGAACTCGGCCACGTCGCCGTGCCCGGCCATGGCGTAGTCGCGCCACTCCCCGGCCGCCACCATCCGCCCGTAGACCCGCAGGATCAGCTCCAGCTCGCGCCGGTCGAAGAAGACCGGGCCCGGGCCGGACTGCAGATCGGCGGCGTCGCTCATGAGTCGGAGGTTAGGCGGACCGGCCGGAAACGCCAGACCCCCTCCGGAGAGCCGGGGCTCCGGCGCGGTTCCGCCGACCGGCGTGTCGCGAACGCCACTCGCCGAAGAAATCGTCCGGAACACGAAATAGCCGCCGTTCCGCCCAGCGAACGCCCCCTTGGGGGGCGACACCAGAGCCATCGGCTCGTCGGGGCCCGGAGCGATCCCGGATCCTGAACAGCCCCCCCAGCCCCCCTGGATCACTCCTTCCAAGGGCTCCGGCGGGTCGATGCTTCCTCCAAGCGAGACGCCCGCCCGGCCACCCTCCCCCCTCCGGCCAGGCGGGCGTTTTGCTGTCCGGGCCCCGTCGGCCGGGGCGGATCAGGGCAGGGCCACCTCGACCGGCTCGCCGCCCCGGACCACCGACAGGACGCGCGGGCCGGCCCCGTCCAGGGCGGCGGCGAGGCCGTCCAGCCCGGCCACCTCGGCCCCGTCGACGCGCCGGACGACGTCCCCCGCCTGCAGGCCCGCCCCCGCGGCCGCGGAACCGCCCTCGACCGCGAACACCTGCAGGCCGTCGGCCCCCGCCCGGGCGCTCAGCCCCCGCGCCGCCACCACTTCGGAGCCGAGCACCACGGCGCGGTCGCCCGGCGACTCGACGGTCAGCGTGGCCCGGCCCTCGCGGCCGTCGCGCAGATAGACGACCTGGACCCCGGTTCCGGGCTGGGCGATGCCGATGGTCGCCGCCACCGTGCCGGCGTTCGAGACCGGGCGGTTCTGGATGCGGGTGACCACGTCGCCGCGGCGCAGGCCGGCCGCCTCGGCCGACGAGCCGGGGGCGACGCTCTCGACCACCGCCCCGCGCACGATGCCGAGGCCGAAATCGCGCGAGCGCTCGGCGTTGAGCGAGCCGAGGATGGCCCCGGTCGAGCCGCGCCGGACCTCGCCGACGGTCCGCAACTGGCCGACCACATACATCAGGATGCGGCTGGGCACGGCGAAGGCGATGCCGTCGTTGCCGCCGCCGCCGCCCGACAGGATCGAGGTGTTGATGCCGATCAGCCGGCCCCGGCTGTCCAGCAGCGGCCCGCCCGAATTGCCCGAGTTCACCGCCGCGTCGGTCTGGATATAGTCCTCGATCCGGTCGCCCATCCCCGATCGGCCGAGGCCCGAGATCACCCCCATGGTCAGGGTCTGGTCGAGGCCGAGCGGATAGCCGACGGCGAAGGCCAGGTCGCCGGTGCGCAGCTGGTCGGAATCGACGATCTCGATCTCGGACAGGCCCGGCGCCTCGAACCTCAGCACGGCGAGGTCCGTGGCCTTGTCCGTCCCGACCAGGACGGCGTCGAAGATGCGACCGTCGGCCAGGTCGACGGTGAATTTGCGGCCGCCCTCGACCACATGGTTGTTGGTCACGACGACGCCCTCGCGGGCGTCGATGATCGCTCCCGAGCCGCTGGAGATCGGCCGTGGCTCGTTCTCGCCCGAGCTGGGCCCTTCCGACTGGCCCAGGGTGGTCACCTGGACCACCGCCGGCAGGGCCTGCTCCAGCCCGCCGGCGAACGAGAACACCCCGCGCCGGGCGTCGTAGGGAATCGGTCCCTGGGGCGCGGACTGCGCCATCGCCGGCGCCGCCGCCAGCAGCGGAGCCGCCGCGGCCAGCGCCAGTATCGACAGGCCCCGGGCCCGGTTGGTCAAACGCGGCATCGCCATTCCCCTGTTGCCGGACGAGACTAGAGCGAAATCGGTTTGGACGCGATCGCGTCCAAACCCGGATCTTCGCTCCAGCCTTATACTGGAGCCTGATTCACGGCAGCGGCGGAATCGCGAAGCGAGTCCTCCTCAACCGATCAGGCTCCAAGCGAAGCAGTGGGCCGCCGGTTCCGGCCTGTTCAAGTCCGCGCGACCGGGCGGAACCCGGCCGGGGGTCGTCGGTTCGCCGTCGGGGCGGAATGGGTCCGCTCCGCGCAGGAGACCTTTCCATGTCCGACAGGATCGCCCTCGTTCTCGTCACGGCCGCGGGCCTGGCCGCGACAGCGCCGGTCGCCGCCCAGACCGCGCCGCCGCCGGCCCCGGCCCCGATCGAGGTCGCGGAGCCGGCCTTTCCGGCCGGGACGGAGGTGCTGAGCGTCGACGGCGAGCCGCTGGGCGTGCTGTCCCACGTCGAGGTCCGGCCCGCCGGCGAACGGATTCTCCATATCCGCCGGCCTGACGGCGTGACCACGGCGGCGCCGGCGGTGGTGGCCTCCCGGGGCGAACGGGCCATCGTGCTGGAATGGACCCGGGCGGAGTTCGAATCCGGCGGCGGCCCGGCCGCGACCGCCCCGGTCGAGGCCGCCGAAGCGCCGCGGCCGCCGCCCCTCTGACGCGC
>NZ_CALMZS010000030.1 GCF_937870815.1 uncultured Brevundimonas sp. | reverse complement strand
GATCGCGTCCAAACCCGGATCTTCGCTCCAGCCTTAGACTGGAGCCTGATTCACGGCATCGGCGGAATCGCGAAGCGGTTCCTCCTCAACCGATCAGGCTCTAGCGGATTGCGGCGGCGGCCAGGGACGGCCGCGCCTGCGCCTGGCCCTCCGACTGCGGCAGCAGGGCCCGGCCCGCGCCGATGACCAGCATCGCCGTCACCACCGCCGAAACGGCGGCGATGGCGCCGAGCCGGACGCCGTCGGCGAATTCGTGGTCCAGCCGCATACGCTCCCCCCGAGTCGAAACACCGTTGGTTATCCAGCACCTGCGGCCCGCCGCCGCAAGTCACGGAACGGTGTCCGGCGACAAAAAGGCGGAGCCGGAGCTCCGCCCTTGCCGGCCGCCGCTGCCGGGCGGGCCGCCGTCGCTCGCCGGGCGACGGAAAACCGTCAGCCGCGGAACGGACGGATCAGGATCTCGACCCGGCGGTTCAGCGCCTTGCCCTCGGCCGTGGCGTTCGAGGCCACCGGCTGGCTTTCGCCCCGGCCATCGACATAGAGCCGGTCGGCCAGCACGTTGCGGCTGACCAGATGCTGGGCCACCGACGAAGCCCGCTGACGCGAAAGGTTCAGGTTGTAGTCCTCGGCCCCGTCGGAATCGGCGTGACCGATGATGTCGACGGTCGACTGGTCGTAGCGGTTCAGGACCGCCGCCACGTCGTCCAGGGTGGCGTAGAAGGCCGGATTGATCGAGGCCTGGTTCGACGCGAAGGTGACGTCCGACGGCATACGCAGGACCAGGTTGTCCCCCTGGCGGGCGACGCCGACGCCGCTGCCCGAGAGCTGGGCCTCGAGTTCGCGCTGCTGGCGGTCCATATAGGCCCCGACCGCGGCCCCGCCGAGGGCGCCGATGCCGGCCCCGATCAGGGCGTTCTTGCGGCCTTCTTCGGAGTTCGAGGTGTTGGTCAGATAGCCCAGTACGGCGCCGCCGATGGCCCCGGCGATCGCGCCGGTGCCGGTGTTGTTGCGGCGCGGGGCCGAGCTGTAGGGATCGGTCGTGGTGCAGGCGCCCAGCAGGGCGACGATGCTGATGCCGGTGAGGAGAGGTTTGGCGTGCATGGGGAATGGTCCTTCCAATTCCTGGTCGAGGGGCGGAACGCGGCCTTACGGTCAAGGTTCCGGAATGTATGGCGGCTGAACGACCGCCGCGCGGCGTGTTCATCCGCCGACGCCGACGCCCTCGCTTTGCCAAGATCGGCTCGCAGGGCGTATGGAAACGCCCGAAACCCGAACTGAGGTCCGCCATGGCCGACAGCCTGACTCCCGCCGCCGCCGGCCGCTCGATCGAGCCCGTCTCGATGACCCTGTACGAGGCCGATTTCCAGGCCTTCGCGGACCAGCTCGGGGTTTCGTTCAAGCGCTACGGGTTCGCGGTGATCGCGGATCACGGGCTGGACAGGACGGTGATCGAGGCGGCTCTGGACGACGCCCGGGCCTTCTTCGCCCTGCCCGAGGCGGTCAAGCGCAAATACCACCAGCCCGGCACGGGCGGCGCGCGCGGGCTGACGCCGTTCGGCGTCGAGGCGGCCAAGGGGGCGGCCACCGTCGACCTGAAGGAGTTCTGGCACGTCGGACGCGAGCTGCCGCAGGGCCATCCCTACCGCAAATACATGCGCGACAACGTCTGGCCGACCGAGATCGCCGGCTTCCGCGAGCATCTGTACGGCATGTTCACGGCCATGGACGATCTGGGCCGGAAGATCCTGCGCGCCATCGCCCGCTCGCTGGAGCTGGGCGACGACTTCTTCGAGGACAAGGTCCAGCTGGGCAACAGCATCCTGCGCATGCTGCACTATCCGCCGGTGCCGGCCGACGCGCCGGGCGTCCGCGCCGGGGCCCACGAGGACATCAACGTCATCACCCTGCTGCTGGGGGCCGAGGAGGCGGGGCTGCAGCTGAAGGACGCCGACGGCGAATGGCTGGACATAGCGCCGCCGCCGGACGCCCTGGTCGTCAACATCGGCGACATGCTGCAGCGGCTGACCAACCATGTGCTGCCGTCGACGACCCACCGCGTGGTCAATCCGGCCCCGGAGCGGCGCGGCTTCGCCCGCTACTCGACGCCCTTCTTCCTGCATTTCAATCCGGACTTCGTCATCGAGAGCCTGCCGTCGACGGTGACCCCGGAGAATCCGGACCGCTACGCCGGCCGGGCGATCATGGCCGAGGACTTCCTGACCGAGCGGCTGCGGGAGATCCGGCTCATCTGAGCGGGGCCCGCCGGCGGCGCTATTTGGAAATCCGCAGCTGGGTGATGTCGCGGCCGATGGCGGCGAAGGCTTCGGACAGGTCGCCGCCGTCGGCCGGCAGGTAGAAGTTGGCGGGGGTGGAGGCGCAGGCCTGCAGCATGTTGGCGGCGTCGCCGCCGGCGGTGATCTGGAAGCCGACGGTGTAGACGAGAACGCCCCGGTCCTTCATCGCCGCGCACATCGCCCGGCCCTGGTCGAACGGATTGCCGTTGTCAGCGACGCAGTCGATCTTCTCGCTGTTGTTGCCCGAGCCCGCCCCCGCGTCGCGCGAGATCACCCCCGAGCAATAGGGCGTGTTGAACTCGCCGTCGGTCATGATCACGACCGCCTTCAGGGTCTGCGCGGTGTTGTAGGCGGCGGCGGCGTTGGAAGGCCACAGGGCGTTGAAATTGGGCGAGACCATGTACCAGCCCCAGCCGATGCCGATCTGGCCCGCGGTCGAGCCCTGGACCGAATAGCTGTCGATGGCGCTCTTCAGCGCCGCCCCGTCGTTCGACAGCGGCTGGATGGTCGCGGCCAGGCAGGGATTGGACGAGCCGGGATAGTTGCGGCCCACCGGGGCGCTCGACGGCGAGACGTCCGTGTAGGCGTCGGCGCCGGTGCGTTCGGTGACGCAGGTGCTGATCGGGTGGGCCCGCAGGTCGCCGTACATGTTGTCGAAGGCGAACCAGGAGCAGCCCTGCTGGGCGCACCAGGCCTGCCCCCCCGACACATAGGCGGTCAGGGCCGCAAGGTTCGGGTCGATGGTGAAGGTGTTGGGCGTGACGTTTCCGACCAGATAGGTCTTGTTGTTGATCTGCGTCATGCCGTTCACCCCGGTGATGTGAACGTACTGGTTGTTGGCCATGCCGTGGCCGTTGGAGGTGATGGTCACCGAGCAGTCGTTGTCCTGGCAGCGCCGCACCTTGGCGTTGCCGGAATACGATCCCCAGTAGCGGCCGTCCACGGGAGACCCGGTGAGGGTGTAGAGCTGGAAAGTGTTGGCGGTCGGGCTGGTCACCCGGTAGGCCTTGTTGTTCAGCTGGGTCATGCCGGAGGCTTCGGTGATCCAGACGATGTCGCCATTGCTGAAGCCGTGGCCGGCCGAGGTGACGACGACCGGACGCGCGTTGGTGGCGCTGGTGATCAGCATCTCCGCGCCGGTCAGGTTGATCACCGCTCCGCTGATGCTGGTCGCGCCGATCGGCGCGCCGCGCACCGAATTGGCCAGCGAGCCGACGTTGACCCCCATCGAATAGGGCACCAGCGCCAGTTTGGAATAGTAGGGCGTCTGGACGGGCTGGACGATGATGTCGACCAGTTCCTTGGCGGCGGCCTTCAGGTCGAGGATGCGCTGGCCGGACATCGAGCCGGTGACGTCGAGCACCAGCGCGACCTCGATGTTGCGGGACGACCGGTCGACCTCGGAATGGCCGCCGACCGGCAGGTAGTCGTCCATCATCTGGCCGTAGGGCGGCAGGAAGATGTTGGCCACCAGGGTCTTCACCTGCACCCGGGCGTCGGCGATGACCACATCGTCGCTGCTCAGGCTGAACCGGGTCAGGTCCTCCTCGAGGGTGACGTTCGGATAGGCCTGAAGATTGGCCTTCAGGGCCGCCAGGCCGACGCGCTGGAGATCGGCCTCGGCCGTATAGGGCGACCGGGCCGCGGCCAGGGCCGCCGCGTCGAGGGCGTCCTGGAGATTGACCCGGACGGTCGAGATCCGGTGGATGTCGACCCCCCCGAAGGTCATCAGGATCAGCACCGGCAGGCTGAGCCCGAACAGCATGGCGACATTGCCGCGCACGTCGCCGGCCAGACGCCGCGCGAGGCCGCGGACGCCCCGGGCCCGATCATCTATCCAGGTCTTGAGCCCCATGCGCCGTTCCCAGCCGTCCGCGCCGCGGACGCAGCCCGTCCACGGCCATCCGGCCCACTGTGGCCCCATCCGGTTAAGAGAAGCGCCAACAGCGAAAGTTAACGCCGCCGCCGGTCCCGGCGGTCAGGTCTCCCAGCCGCAGGCCTGGCCGCGGTTCTGTTCGGTCAGCCAGGCGTCCAGCGGCGCGAAATAGGCGGCGATGGCCGAGGCGTCGTTCTCGCGCTGGCCGGTGAAGGCCTGCATCGCCTCGGGCCACGGCCGCGACTGGCCCATCTCCATCATGGCGTTGAAGCGCTCGCCGACCTCCCTGTTCCCGTAGATCGAACAGCGATGCAGCGGTCCGGTCCAGCCGGCCTGCTCGCAGGCGGCGCGGTGGAACTGGAACTGATAGATGTGGGCCAGGAAGTAGCGGGTGTACGGGGTGTTGCCCGGGATGTGGTATTTGGCGCCCGGATCGAAGGCGTTCCCGGGACGCGGTCCCGGCGGCGTCAGCCCCTGGTAGCGCCGCATGTTGGCGGTCCAGGCGTCATTGTATTCGGCCGGGGTGGTCTCGCCGCTGAACACGTCCCAGCGCCAGCGGTCGACCATCAGGCCGAAGGGCAGGAAGGCGATCTTGTCGAGCGCCATCTTGAGCAGGAAGGGGATGTCCTCCTCGGCGCCCGGAACGGTGTCGAGCAGGCCGATCTGGTTCAGATAGGTCGGGGTGCTCGCCGACAGGCCGACGAAGTCGCCGATCGCCTCGTGGAAGCCGTCGTTCGCCCCGTTCTTGAACAGGAAGGGCTGATCCTTGTAGGCGCGCTGGTAGTAGTTGTGCCCGAGTTCGTGGTGGACGGTGTAGAAGTCCTCCGCATTGACCTGGGTGCACATCTTGATGCGGATGTCGTCGCGGTTGTCGAGGTCCCAGGCCGAGGCGTGGCAGACCACCTCGCGGTCCTGGGGACGGGTGATCATCGACCGCTCCCAGAAGGTCTGCGGCAGGGGATCGAGCCCCAGCGAGACGTAGAAATTCTCGCCGGTCCTGACCATCTTCCCGGCGTCGTAGTCGGCGGCCTCGAGCAATCTGGTCAGGTCATAGCTGGACTCGCCGCCCGAAGTCGGGGCCACCACGTCATAGATGTTGCCCCATTGCTGCGACCACATATTGCCCAGCAGGTCGGCGCGGATCGGGCCGGTCCCGGGCTGGACCTCGTCGCCGTATTTCGCGTTCAGCCGGTTGCGTACATAGCAGTGCAGGTTCTCATAGAACGGCCTCACCTGTTCCCACAGGCGGTCGGTCTCGGCCGCGAAGGCGTCGGGCTCCATGTCGTAGCCGGCGCGCCACATCGCCCCGGTGTCGGCGAAGCCGAGTTCGCGCGCCCCCTCGTTGGCGATCTCGACCATGCGGGCGTAGTCGCCGGCCATGACCGGAGAAATGGTGCGCCAGCCCTCGTAGAGCGCCTCAAGCTCGGCCGGGTCGCGCGACTCGGCCATCAGGATGGTGGCCTCGTCGAGGGTGATCTGGCGGCCCTTGAACTCGAATTTGCCGGTGGCGTAGGTCGAATCGAGGCGGGTGGTGATGTCGGCCAGTTCGGAGGCCGCGCCGGGGCGGTTCGGGGCCGGCAGGACGATGCCGAGGCGCAGCAGGTTCAGCTTGCGGCGGATGTCGGCCGGGACCTCGACCTCGTTGAACGCCGCCGCGCCATTGGCCAGCTCGACCTGCAGCTCGGTGTATTCGGCGTTGATCCGGCTCTCCAGCCACATGGTGTCGTGGGTGATGTTGGTGGCCCGGACCCACTGGATGCGGGCGGCCTCCTCGCTGAGGGCGGCGAGCCGGGTCTCGGCGTCGGCGACGAAGGCGGTGGCGGCCTCGGGCGTGGCCGGGGTCGCGGCGGCGCCGGCGACGGGGGCGTCCGTGGCCGCGTCAGCGTAGCTGGCGCAGCCGGCGGCGAGGCCGAGGGCGCAGGCCGCGGCGGCCGTCATCAGGGTGCGTTTCATGGTGGTCTCCCGGCGTTTCGCTCAGGCGGTTGCTCCGCCCTTTCGGCGCACAGGGGAGGCGAGCGGAGCCGTGGCGTCAAGTGCCGCGGCTATCCGAGCACGCAGCCGGCCAGGCCGTCCTCGCGCACCGTTCGCATGGCCGCCTGCACCCGCGAGGCGTGGCGGCGGACCCAGGGCCCGGGCGAGGCGGCGTCGTAGCGCCGGGGCGACGGCAGGATGGCCGCCAGCCGCGCCGCCTCCCGCGCGCTCAACCGGGAGGCCGGCTTGCCGAACCAGTGCCGGGCCGCGGCCTCGGCGCCGTAGACGCCCGGCGCCCATTCGGCGACGTTGAGATAGACCTCCATCACCCGGCGCTTGCCCCACAGCGTCTCGATCAGGACGGTGTAGCCGGCCTCCAGCCCCTTGCGGATCCAGTCGCGGCCGGGCCAGAGGAAGACGTTCTTGGCGGTCTGCTGGCTGATCGTCGAACCGCCCCGGATGCGCCCGCCCCTCTCGTTGGCCCTCAGCGCCTTTCCGATGGCCTTCATGTCGAAGCCGCGGTGGGCGCAGTAGCCGGAGTCCTCGGAGGCGATCACGGCCTCCACCAGACGCGGCGAGATGTCGTTCAGGGAGCGCCAGCGGTAGGACAGGCCCTCGCCTTCCAGATAGCGGGTGACCATCAGGAAGGTCAGCGGAGGCGGAACCAGACGGGGGACGGCGATCGAGGTCAGGACGAGGCCCACGAGGACCAGGACGACCGTCAGGACCGGTCGGCGTTTCTTGATCGGGGGCTTCGCCATGGCGAGAGGGTGGAGCGGAAGCGCGGCCGGGGGCAAGGGGTCGGCGGCCCGGAAAAAAACGGGGTGGCGGAGTCGGCAGAGTCGGCGCCGGCGAAATTCGGTGTGTCAGGGTCGGCAGAGTCGGCATCGGGTCCGGATCGTTCAACGCCCTGGCGGTTTCGCCGCTTTCGGCGGCGCGACTCCCGCGGCGGAGCGGGGATGTTCGGTTGTCAAAGACCGGTGTCCGGCGAGGGACGTCGCGACCAGTATGGGGCCGTCCCGCTATCCGGCGGGAAGATCGCATCGAGAAAAGACCAAGCCTCTGGAAGCGCGGGAAGTTTGCCGCACAATCCGACTATAATTCCGCGGATCGCCAGCACAGCGTCACGCGTCGATCAGGCGTCGGCGACCCCCGCCCGCCCGTCCTCGTCGGCCCAGGCGATGCGGCTCGCGTCCGCGCTCATGGCCAGGGCGGTGATCGGCGCCCCCTTCTCCGCCTTGAGGAAGTTCAGGCCCTGCCCGGCCGGATCGGCGACCCAGACGCGGCCGTCGTTGAGGCCGGCGGCCACCAGGGGGTGTTTCGGCCGCGACGCCACCAGGGCGACGAGGCTGCCCTCGTCGAAGCCGATCTCGGTGGCCTCACGGCCCATCGGCCCGTTCGAGCCGATGAAGGGCCACAGCACCGCCCCCTGCGCGCCGGAGGTGGCCAGCAGCTGGCCGTTGGCGAGGAAGCTCATCGAGCGGACCTTGGACGGATAGCCGCCCATGCGCAGGTTCTTCTGATCCTTGACGCGCCAGCCGTGCAGCTGGTTGTCCTGCATGGCGGTGACCACGAAGGCGCCGTCGGGCGACCAGGTCACGCCGATGTGTGATCCGGCCCATTTGAGGAAGGTCGGCTTCTGGTCGGCGATGCGGGCGAACCACAGGGCCGCGCCGCCGTAGGTCGAGGCGGCGACGCGCCGGCCCTTCGGCTCGAAGGCGACGCCGGAAACGGTGCGTTCATGGACGAAGTCGCGGCGGAAGCCGGCCTCCCTGGCGTCGATCACCGACAGGGTCTTGCCGGCCGAGAAGGCGATCAGACCGCTTTCGGCCGAGGCGTCGATGGCGTCGATCCACTGGCCTTTGGCGGTGGCCAGAACCCCGGCCTCGCCGCGGCGGCGCCAGATCACCCGGCCGTCGTCGCCGCCGGTGACCACGCCGTCGCCCGAGGGGTGGACGGCGGCGCACAGGACGGCGCCGTCGTGGGCGGCGCTGAACTCTCCGCCCTCGAAGCGAACCGAGCCGTCGCCGAGCGCGAAGATCGCGCCCGTCGCGTCGAACAGGGCGGCGGTCACCTGGGCGTCATAGGTCGTCTGCATGGGGTGGGTTTAGGGCCTGGGCGCGGAGCGTCAACTTCGCCCGGCGGCCTGGCGCTCCAGCCGGCGACGAACCTGGCGGCTGACCGGGGCGTCGGACGGCGGCGGAGAAATTTTCGGGCGTGGCGACGGCAGACCTCCTCGGCGGTGAAGCCGTCGAGATAGTCGGCCTTGGCCTCGGCCCAGGTTTCGTCGGTTCGGATGCGACAGGCGTCGGTCATGCCGACAGCCTGGCGGACGCCTGCGTCAGGATCGGTCGTGGGTCAGCGAGGCAGGCGGGCGTTCTCGCCGAGAGCGACCAGATGTTTGACGGCCTTCTCGTCGAACGAGACGAACACTTCGGCGCGCCTCGACCGACCCTGGCGGGCGATCACGCCGTCGGCGAAGTCGCCGCCGAGATCCAGCATGGCCAGCCCGGCCTCGACCTCGGGCCGGTCATATTCGACGGAGGGCACCGCCAACAGGGCTCGAAGGCTCTCGGCGATGGCGGCGCGGGAGAAGCGGTAGGTCCGTTCCATGACCCAGGCCGCTTCGCAAAAGGTGACAAGGGGCAGAATCACCGCCTCGGCCCGCTCGAGCTCCCGGGCGGCAAGAGCCGTCTGGCCCGGGTCGTCCCGAACCATCAGGCGCAGAATGACGTTGGTGTCGGCCGCGAGCCTCAACGCTTCGCAAGGCCTTCCATGCCGGCGGCGGCGCCCGCCTCGGCGATGGCGTCGTCGATCGCGTCGATCGTAAGCGACACGCCCGTCGGCGGGACCATTCTGCCCGCGAGGTCGGCGAAGGTCCGGGTCCGCCGGGCAGGCGGAATCACCAGGCCGCCATCGGGCCGGACATCGACATGCAGCTTGTCACCCGGACGCACGCCGAGTCCGTCAAGAAGCGCCTTCCTGATGGTGATCTGGCCCTTGGAGGTGACGGTCAGTTCGGGCATGCAAGAAATGTAAGGCAATCTTGCCTTACATTCAAGCCGCGCAGGCCTCGAACCCGGCCCTGAGAGCGGCCTCGTCGAGATCGCGGCCGATGAAGACCGCGCGCGACCAGCGCCGTTCGATCGTTCCCCACGGCTTCTGCAGGTCGCCCTCGAGGATCATGTGCACGGCCTGGAAGACCAGCCGCCGGTCCTCGCCGGCCACGTCGATGATGCCCTTGGCGCGCAGGATGTTCTGGCCCTGCTCGCCCAGCAGACGGTCCAGCCAGGCGGTGAATTTCGTCCCGTCCATCGGCCGGTCCAGCGACAGGGAGACGCCCCTGATGTCGTCCTCGTGGGCATGGCCGCGCGCGCCGTGGTGATGGTCGTGATCGTGGTGGTCATGGTCATGATCGTGGTGGTCGTGGCCGCAGTGTTCGTCGTGGACGTGGCCGGCCTCGCCGTGGGCCGGATTGGCGAACTCCGGATTGATGTCGAGGATGCGCCCAAGGTCGAAGCCGCCGAGACCCAGCACCTGGTCGAGCGGCACGTCGGCGCGTTCGGCCCGGGTGATCGGGGCCAGCGGGTTGAGCCGGCGCAGGCGGGCCTCGACCTCGGCCAGCTCGTCCTCCGTGGCCAGATCGACCTTGTTGAGGATGATGCGGTCGGCGAAGGCCACCTGCTCGCGCGCCTCCCTGGAGTCGTCCAGCCGGGCCATGATGTGTTTGGCGTCGACCAGGGCGGTGACGCTGTCCAGCCGGGTCTTCGCCTTGACGTCCTCGTCGACGAAGAAGGTCTGGGCCACGGGGCCGGGGTCGGCCAGGCCGGTGGTCTCGACGATGATGGCGTCGAAGGCGGGGGCCCCCGGGCGCTGGCGCTTCATCAGGCCCGAGACGACGCGGATCAGGTCGCCGCGCACGGTGCAGCAGACGCAGCCGTTGTTCATTTCGAACACGTCCTCGTCGGCGCCGACGACCAGGTCGTTGTCGATGCCGATCTCGCCGAATTCGTTGACGATGACGGCGTAGCGCCTGCCGTGGTCGCCGGTGAGGATGCGGTTCAGCAGGGTGGTCTTGCCGGCGCCGAGATAGCCGGTGAGGACGGTGACGGGGATCTTGTCTGACATGGCGCTCATCTAGGGGCGGTCGGCGCATGGCGCCAGTGAGATCGCCCCATGCGCCGACAGGCGCTGTCGATCGCTCGGGGCGGTTGGTTCATCACGAAGGACACGAAGGAGGCACGAAGAACACGAAGGGGCCAGGAGCGTCTCAGGCAGGGAGCCAAAGGCTCTGGAAAGGATCGACGCGTGCCGCGTCATGGCCGCCGAACGATCTCTTTGTGTCCTTCGTGCCTCCTTCGTGCCCTTTGTGAAGAACCTTCCGACCGAAGGCGCGGCGCATGCTCAGCAGGCCGGGCAGTCCGGTAGGGGCGCCGCTTCCAGCTGCAGGGTCGAATGGCCGATGCCGAAGCGGCCGCGGATCAGGGCGTGCGCCTCTTCCAGCAGGGCGACGGAGTCCGGGCGGTCGTGGCACAGGTGGGCGGTCAGGGCGGTCTCGGTGGTCGACAGGCCCCAGACGTGCAGGTCGTGCACGCCGGCGACCCCCGGCAGGGCCGCGAGGGCGGCCCGGATGGCGTCCACGTCGACGCCCCGCGGGGCGGCGTCGAGGGCGAGATTGACCGAGTCCTTGAGCAGTCCCCAGGTCCCCCAGAAGATGACGGCGACGATGGCCAGGCTGACCAGGGGGTCGATGACCGACCGGCCGGTGAACAGGATCGCCGCCCCGGCGATCACCACGCCTATGGACACGGCGGCGTCGGCCATCATGTGCAGCCAGGCGCCCCTTGCGTTGAGATCGGTGTGGCGATCACGCATGAACAGCAGGGCCGTGCCGAGGTTGATGACGAAGCCGACCGCGGCGACGCCCATGATCAGTTCCGACATCACCGGGGCCGGCTCGGCCAGGCGGCGGATCGCCTCGAAGGCGATGGCGCCGCAGGCGAAGATCAGCAGCAGGGCGTTGGCGAGGGCGGCCAGAACGGTCGCCTTGCGGTAGCCGTAGGTCTTGCGGGGCGCGGCGGCGCGGCGCGCCAGCCAGGCGGCCCCGCCCGCCATGGCCAGGCCCAGCACGTCCGACAGATTGTGCCCGGCGTCGGCCATCAGCGCCGTCGAGCCGCTGAACACGCCGGCCCCGAATTCGATGCCGACGAAGGCCAGGTTGACGGTCAGGCCGACGGCGTAGCGCCAGTCGCCGGTGTCGACCGGGCCATGCGCGTGACCGTGGCCGTCGGGGCCATGGTCGTGACGATGGGGAACGGGGCCGTGATCGTGCGCCATCCGCAGAGCCTTAGGACCGATACAGGGCGACGAGAAGTCCGATCGCGATCAGCGCCAGGCCGAGCACCGCGCCCTCGTACCGGGCCCAGCGCTCCAGCCGCAGCACCGACCAGCCGGCCCGCGCCAGTCCGGTGAACAGGGCCATGCCCAGCACCGTCCCCGCCGCGAACACGAGCGTCAGGACCGCCAGCGCCCCGACCCCGCTCTCGGCCTGGTTCAGGTAGAAGGGCAGCAGCACCTCGCCGGGCGACAGGGCCATGGTCGCCACCAGGGCCCAGAAGGCGGCGGCATGGGACACCGCCGGCTCCGGGGTCTCCAGCGGCGGGCCGTCGGCCAGCTGCGGCCGGCGGATCACCGAGCGGACCAGATAGAAGGCGCCGAAGGCGAACAGCAGCGCCGCCGACAGGTGCGGCAGCAAGCCGGCGGCCCAGTGGTCGAGGGCCAGGCCGGCCGCCACGATCATCCCGCCGACGACGGCGGTGGCCGCCACATGGGCCAGACCCGCGGCCAGCACGGCGGCCATGAGGCGGTCCAGCGGCCAGCGCTGGGCCCGGCCGACGAGCACGAACGGCAGCCAGTGGGTCGGCAGCGCCGCGTGCAGGAAGGCGGTCGCGAAGCCGGCGCCCAGCAGGGACAGCAGCAACGTCTGGTCTGGGTCCGGCGTCATCCCCGCCCTGTAGCGTGTTACTTTATAACGGTCGAGCGCAAATCCCGGCGACCGCGACCGCCGGCCCGAAACGCCCTGAAGGCCGGGTTTCGCGTTGACTCCGGAGGGCCGTTCCGTATATGTCGCCGCTCTTCGCCCGAGGGGGATCCCCGTCGGGCTTATTCTTTTTGCGTTTCGCTGAGGCCTCAACATGTACGCGGTGATCAAGACCGGCGGCAAGCAGTACCGGGTTCAACCGGGCGACGTCATCGTGGTCGAGAAGCTCGACGGCGAGGCCGGCTCCGACGTGTCGTTCGGCGACGTGCTGATGCTGGGCGGCGACAAGGGCGTGACCCTCGGCGCCCCGACGATCGCCGGGGCCACCGTGGCGGCCACGCTGGTCGAGACCCGCAAGGGCGAGAAGATCAAGATCTTCAAGAAGATCCGTCGTCAGGGCTATCGCCGCACCACCGGCCATCGCCAGATGGAGTCGGTCCTGCGCATCACCGGCATCGAAGGCGCCGGCGAGACGGCCAAATGGGACGGCGAGGTCTCGCTGATGACCAGGGCCGAGATGAACGCCCGCGCCCGCGGCCTGGCCCCGCGCGTCGAAGAGACCGAAACCAGGCCGGCGAGGAAGGCCGCGGCTCCGAAGGCCGCCAAGGCCGAAGCCGCTCCGGCGACCGAGGCCGCCGCTGAAAAGCCCGCCGCCAGGAAGGCTCCGGCCAAGAAGGCCGCGCCCAAGGCGAAGCCTGCTTCCACCGACGAAGCGTAAGAACAGTCAGAGACAAGGGAGCAGACCTATGGCTCACAAGAAATCCGGTGGTTCGTCGCGCAACGGTCGCGACTCCGAGTCGAAGCGCCTCGGCGTGAAGAAGTTCGGCGGCGAGCGCGTGCTGGCCGGCAACATCCTCGTGCGTCAGCGCGGCACCACCTTCCATCCGGGCGAGAACGTCGGCCTCGGCCGCGACCACACCCTGTTCGCCACCGCCACCGGCTCGGTCAAATTCACCACCAAGCGTGGCGGGCGTTGTTATGTGTCGATTCTTCCGGCCAACGACGCCCAGGCGATGGCCGCCGAGTAGCGCGAAACGGACCATCCTCCGGATCGCGCAAGGCTCAAGAGCCGCGATCCGGACCAGGGGAAGTATTTCCGCGGGGAGTCTGGATCACCAGGCTCCCCGTTTTCGTTTCCCCGCCTCGAAGCCGTCCGAGCCCTCCAAGGAGGCGGCGCGAACACCGAGGCCGACATGTGCGTCATCGAACCCTCCCCTGTCGTCGAGACGCGGCGCCTGTCGCTGCGCGCGCCGGCCCCGCAGGACGTCGGCCGGCTGGCCACGCTCGCCAACGACGCCGATGTGGCCCGCATGACGCTGCGCATGCCGCATCCGTACTCGGCCGTCGATGCGGAGGCCTTCGTGCAGGGCGTGGCCGGTCAGGACCCGGCCCGGGCGGCGACCTTCCTGATCGAACACGAGGACCACGGGGCCGTCGGCGTGATCGGCCTGTTCGAGGACGCCGACCCGGCCCCCGAGGTCGGCTACTGGATCGGCCGGCCGTTCTGGGGCCGGGGCTACGCCACCGAGGCGCTCGAAGGGGCGCTGGCCTGGGCCGCGCGGCGCTGGCGCAGGCGCGCGCTGGTGGCCGGGCATTTCACCGACAATCCCGCCTCCGGGCGGGTGCTGGAGAAGGCCGGCTTTCTCTACACCGGGGAGGTCCGCAAGGGCTTCAGCCACGCCCGGCGGACCGACGCGGCGACCCGGCGGATGGTCTGGCTGGCCTGACGGCGGGCCCGGCCGGCCAAACCGATCAGGCTCTAGCCGAACAGCGTCGGGCCGAACACCGCGGCCATGGCCACCGCCCCGACCGCGACCGCCGCCACCGCCCCGGCCACGAAGGCCGCCCAGGTGCGGGCCGCGCGCTTGCGCCGGAGGCCCCCGGTCCTGACCGATCTCAGCATGACGCCGGGTCTGGGCCCGAATACCTCCGAGCCGGAAATGTTGTGCTGGGACATGAACGCGCTCCCTGATCCACCGCCCCTTGCGGGTCAGGGGAAGCCAAGCGGTGCGGACAAGGCGAAACGATGGCGAACATCGCTCGCCCACTGTTCCGTGATCGGTCGAACTGCGTCAGGCCGCGCCGTTCAGCCGCAGAACACCGGACGGCCGTTCCAGGCGCGGTAGTAGCCGCTGCCCGGGTCGTAGGAGCGGTAGGTCGCCCGGCACCAGGCGACGCGGCCCGGATCGCGGCCGCCGGCATGGCCGCCGTGGCCGTGGCCGCCGCCGCCCCCGGGATAGACGAGGTCGGGCCGCCCGTAGGCCCCGTGGTAAGCCGTCCCGGCCGGCTGACCGTAGCCGTGGCCGCGCCGCCGGGTCGAATACCGGCTGCCGTGTCCGTAGCCGTGGCCGTAGGCGTAGGCCCGGCCGTAACGCCCGTCGTTGCGACCATGGCCGGCCAGGGCGCGGTAGTCGCGCCGGGCCTGCGGGCTGACCCGGTGGCGCTGGTCGCGCCAGCGGGCGTGGCAGTCGGTGCGGCTGGCGTCCCAGAAGGCGTCGCAGCGGTAGTCGCCGGGCCGGTCGAGCTGGCTGCGCCAGTCGAAGGCCGAGGGCGCCCGGTCCGGGCCGCGACGGTCATGGCCGTACCCGCTGTTGTGGCCCCACGACTGGGCCGCCGCGGGGGCGGCGAGGAGCAGGCCGGCGACGGCGAGGGCGAGGGCGGACCGTATCGACGGGGGGCGACGCATGGTTAATCCTCCAGGGCGGCCCGCGACGCGGCCGGGACGACGACTGACGAAGGCTACAGGGTGACGGAGAGCCGCCCGCCGCGGGTGTCGACATGGCGCATCAGGACGACGCGGTCGTCGCCGCCCGCGCTGACCGGGGCGATGATGAACCAGCCGCCGTCGGGCAGGCCGGAAAAGGTGAACCGCCCCCCCGTGCAGGTCGTCGACCGGACGTAGGAGCGGTAGTCGGCGCTGGGGTCGGCGAGGGTGCGGGTGCGGACGATGGCTTCGGGCGTGGCCGCCCGGTCGGTGGAGCCGTACAGGGTGCGGATCCGGGCCCGGGTGTAGGGGGTGTCGGGGGTCAGGCCGACCGAGCCCGTGCAGCTGTAGGCGCGGCCGTCGCGCCGATAGTCGATCCGGCCCTCGATCGAGCCGCCGCCCGAGCGGGTCGACCAGGCGAAATCCTCGGCCCGGAACACCGCCGGAGCCGGCGCCGGGCCGAACGGCCCCGCCATCGGAACGGTCTCGCAGGCCGCCAGGGCGCCGCCCAGGGCGAGGGCGGCGATCAGCGGCCGGATGGGCTTGCGAGGGGTCGTCTGGGCAGCCATGGGCGCTCTCCGTCACGGGTGCGGATCGAACATCCGGATGAGACGCTGAACGCCGCGGAAAGGTCAAGGTTGCGAGGCTCCGGACGGTGGTCCAAAACCTCGCGGCGGCCCGGCCTCGGACCGGGTACAGGGGAGCCCATGACAGTCACGTTTGACGACATTCTGGCGGCGCGGGACCGCATCGCCGGCCAGGTCGACCGCACCCCCGCGCGCCACTCGCGCAAGCTGTCGCGGCTGACGGGGGCCGAGGTCTGGGTCAAGTTCGACAACCTGCATTTCACCGGCAGCTTCAAGGAGCGCGGCGCGCTGAACCGGCTGCTGCAGCTGACCCCGGACGAGCGTCGGCGCGGCGTGGTGGCGGCCTCGGCCGGCAACCACGCCCAGGCGCTGGCCTATCACGGCGGCCGCCTGGGCATACCGGTGACCATCGTCATGCCCGAGGGCACCCCCTTCGTGAAGGCCGACGGCACGCGCGCGCACGGCGCCGCCGTGGTCATCAAGGGGCTGGACTTCTCCGGTTCGACCGAGGAGGCCCGCCGCCTGCGCGACGAGGAGGGCTTCGTCTTCGTCTCCGCCTTCGACGACGCCGGCATCGTGGCCGGCCAGGGGGTGTGCGGCCTCGAATTCATGGAGGACGTCCCCGAGCTCGAGGCCCTGGTCGTGCCGATCGGCGGCGGCGGGCTGATCGCCGGCACGGCCATCGCCGCCCGGGGCCTGAAGCCGTCGATCCGGATCTTCGGGGTCGAGGCGGCCATGTACCCGTCCTTCCTCGCCCGGCGCCGGGGCGAGACGCCCCGGTGCGGGGGACAGACCATCGCCGAGGGCATCGCCATCAAGGCGGTCGGCGACCTGCCCTTCGCCCTGGCCGATCCGCTGGTCGAGGAGGTGCTGATCGTCGACGAGGCCGATTTCGAAAAGGGCGTCGCCTTCCTCGCCACGCTGGAGAAAACCGTGGCGGAGGGCGCCGGCGCCGGCGGGCTGGCCGCGCTGCTGGCCTATCCCGACAGGTTCCGCGGGCTCAGGGTCGGCATCGAACTGACCGGCGGCAACATCGACGCGCGCATGCTGGCCGTGGTGCTGAACCGCGAACTGGTGCGCGAGAAGCGGCTGATCGTCTACCGTATTCTCGGCGACGACCGGCCCGGCATGCTGTCGAAGATGAGCGCCGTCATCGGCGGCCTCGGCGGCAACATCATCGACGTGGTGCACAACCGCCTGGCGCTGGACGTCCCGGCCAAGGGCGCGGAGTTCGACATCATGGTCGAGACGCGCGGCGAGGCGCATGCGATCGAGATCAGACACCAACTGGAAGAGGCGGGATATGCGCTACGGATGGGCTAGAACGGCGGCGGCGCTGGCGCTGGCGGCGACGCTGGGGGCCTGCGGCCGGGAACCGCCGCCCGGGGTCGACCCCGAGGCGGCCGCCAACCTGCGGGCCGCCGGCTTCTTCATGAAGTCCAACGCCGGGGCCGACGGCGTCGAGATCCTGCCGTCGGGAGTGCAGTACAAGGTGCTGCAGGCCGGCCCGCCCGGCGGCGAACGCCCCGACGGCAACGATCTGGTTCGCGTCGACTACGAGGGGTCGCTGACCGACGGGACGGTGTTCGACAGTTCGTTCGAGCGCGGCCAGCCCGCGGTGTTCACGGTCGAGGAGGGCATTTCCGGATCGGTGATCCCGGGGATGCGCGACGCCCTGCAGCACATGACCGTCGGCGACGAATGGCTGGTCTATATCCCGCCGGCGATCGGCTATGGCGATACGCGCGCCGGCGAGATCCCGCCCAACAGCGTGCTGATCTTCCGGCTCAAGCTGCTCGAGGTCGCGCCGGTGCCGGGCGGCACGACCGCGCTGGAGACCGCCAACGGCTGACCGCGACGGGTGTGTCGGCATTCGGCGATGGGCGCCGCAACCTGCCGGGCAGGAGACATCTTGAACAGCCGCCATGGGTGATGAGCGGACGTGGGGCTGTTTGACTATCCGTGGGCAGTTGGAGATGCTCCCGAAGCCCCGAATGGGTTGGGCGGGGGAGTTCATGGCGTTTCAGCCCTTCGGCTATCCGTTCGACATAAGCTCCCCCCTGTCACCTGCTGACCTGAGGAAATCGATCCGCTCCCGGAGCAGGGATTGGTTCGACATGAAGGACGGCGCGAGAGGCTGGGTGGTCGGTCCCGTGGTCTGCCTGTGGTTCAGCGCATTTGATCGACACGGCCCAATGTTGCTCGGCTGGATTTCCCGGAACACCTGGGGGACGCGGATCGCCGGGCGGGCAGGGTCAGACCTGAATGGCCTGTTGCTGCTGGCGGCTCTAACGCCGTTCACGGTCTTCTGCCTGTTCATGCTGGCCTCAAGCGGCGGCAGTCGCTCACTTGAGAGGGCTGTGTTCGCCGGAGGGATTTACGCTCTCATCTGCGGGATTGTTCTGTGGGCAAAGCACGCGTTCCGCCGTGAAGCGGAACCCCTGGTCAGATTTCTCGGAGACGCCGCCACGAAAACGAGCCCGTCCCGCCAAGCGCCGCCAACCGCAGAAGCCAGTTTCTCAGGATGGGTCCTGACGGTGAGCGGTGAAGATCATACGGGCGATGTGACACCGGACACCATTCGCGAGGCCCTGCTTGGGATCGGCCCGGACGGGTTCGCCGTGCTGGCATCGGCGCCTGAAATCTACCTCCAGACCGCATGGCAGGATGGGGGCTTCATCATTGAAAAGCGCGATGGAGACGAAGCCGTCATTTCCGCGCAGCGAGGTCGGGACGACCGGTCGAGTTCAAGGACCGGTCACGTCTGACATTCACCTTCGAAGAGGTTCTGGCGGTGTTCATCGCCTATGCCTCCGGGACGCCAACGCCAGCGTCGGTCGCGTGGGAAGCCATGCGATAACGAATGTCCGCCATGGGTCGGAAGCCGGCGCCGGCTTGCCGTCCGCAAGCGGTCCCGCCGCGCCAGTGAACCAGCCGGCCGGCCTGCCGATCTTGTGAGCACGGTCCCTGGTCGACAGGCGGCGGGGCCGGCATCGGGTCGCCGAAGGGGGCGGCGTCCTCCAGCGCCGTCGGAACGACGGCCGGTCCATGAGCCGCATCGATCAGCACCGGCATCCTGGCGAAGGGCGACAGCGCCCGGAAGACGGCCATGACCGGACTCGTCCGCGTAGTCGACCCGCTTCGGCTCGAACGGCCGTCCCAGTTCGTAGAGGGCGACCAAGGTCTTCTGCCCGTAGGCCGAATAGGGATGGCGCCACGGGATCAGGGACATGGCCAGTCCTTCCTCCGACCGATCCGCAAATGGGTGGCCCGCTCGCCCGCCGTGCTCTCGATCACCTCATAGCCGAGCGCCGGCAGATCCAGCCCGGCCCAGAACGGCTCGCCCCGACCGAGCAGGACGGGCGAGATCGCCACATGCATCTCGTCGATCAGCCCGGCCTTCAGGTACCGGCGGATGGTCTCCGCCCCGCCGCCGATGCGGATGTCCCGGTCGCCGGCCGCGTCGCGAGCCCGCTCCAGCGCCGCCTCGATGCCGCCGGTCTCGAAATGGAAGACCGTGCCGCCCTTCATCTCGAGGGAGGGGCGCGGGTGGTGGGTCAGGACGAATGTCGGCACGTGATAGGGCGGCTCCTCGCCCCACCAGCCCTTCCAGTCCTCGTCGGGCCAGTCGCCCCGGATCGGGCCGAACATGTTGCGCCCCAGAATCCAGGCGCCGACGTTCTCCATGCCGCGCTCGGCGAAGGCCGCGTCGGTCCCCTCCGTGCCCTGACCATTCCCGAACAGCGTCTGGAAGGTCTTCGTCGGATAGAACCAGTGATGCAGCAGCTCGCCGCCGACGCCGAGGGGATTCGACAGGCTCTGGTCGGGGCCGGCGCCGAACCCGTCGACGGAGACGGCATAGGAAGAAACCCGGACCCTGCCCGTCATTCGTGGCTCTCCAGTTCGCGGGCGAGGTTTTCGAGCATCTCGGCGCAACCCTCTTCGCGCAACGGAATGTGCGCGCCGCCGTCCTCTCCGAAATAGGCGCCCTGCTCGGTATAGATCAGCCGCGTGCCGGCGCCGTCGGCGACCAGTTCGATGGTCGCCAGCGACGCCGAGTCGCGGCGCTTTTCGTTCACGAGTTCGCGGCCCATGACGTAGCTGAGGATGATCCGGCGGTTCTCGACGATGTCCAGAAACACGGTCTCGTTGAACCCGACGTCGTTCTCCTGACCCCCGAAGCGATAGCGACCGCCGCCGTTACCGCCGACGCGGAAGTCGTGGCGCCATTCGTAGATCGTCGCGCCCGGCGCTTCGACGAACCATCGGCGGAAGGCGAGGGGGTCGGCATAGGCCTGGAACACGCGTTCCGGTGAGGCGTCGTAGCGACGCTCGATCGTGAACATGCCATGGGCGAGTTGCGCGGTCATTCTCGGGGTTCCGTTGCGGGTTTGGTCGCGTCGAGGAAGGCGCCGAGCCGGTCGAGGCTGCGCTCGACGGAGCGGCGGCGTTCGTTGATCCAGCGTTCGGCGGCGCTGAGCGCCTGCGGCTCGACCCGGCAGGTGCGGACACGGCCGACCTTCTCGGTGGCCACCAGTCCGGAGGCTTCGAGAATCTTCAGGTGCTGGACCACCGCCGACATCGACATCGGCAGCGGCGCGGCCAGCTCGCTGACCGTGGCGGGCCCCGCGGACAGGCGCTCGACCATGCGCCGACGGGTCGGATCGGACAGGGCCTGGAAGGCCAGATCGAGCGGCTGTTGATACTGAAGCATTCACTTAAGTATCATGTTGCGCTCCCGGCCCGCAAGCCCCCGTCCCCGCAACTTGTCGTTAATCGGCGCGGCGCACCCTTCGTCCGACCACCTCCGGAGCGGCGCGATGTCGACCATCCAGACCTCCACCTACCGTCGCCAGCGGGACCATTTCGAGCCCCAGGACGCCGATCCGCAGGATCAGCGGCGCCTGCGCGGCCTGCTGGAGCAGATCGACTATTCGGCCTTTGTGGCCAACCGCGAGGTGATCGCCGCCGCCCTGCCCGGACTGGACGCCCAGGTGTTCCAGCGCCTCGCCGTGCAGACCGCCACGGCCCGGGCCAAATGGGTCGGCGAGGCCCTGCGCCAGAGCGAATCCGGCGCGCCCTCGACCCCCGACCAGATCGCCCGGCTGACCTCGACCCGCACCGCCTACGAGGAGCTGGCCGAGGCCTATGAGGGCCTGCGCCGCATGGTCGAGCGCGGCTATCTGACGCTCAGGTCCGCCTAGGGCGAAATCGGTTTGGACGCGATCGCGTCCAAACCCGGATCTTCGCTCCAGCCTTAGACTGGAGCCTGATTCACGGCGCCGGCTCGAGGGGCTGCGGCCGGGTCGCGATCGGCGCGTCCGGATCGGCCGGCGGACGCTCGGCGGCGGTCGGCGGCGGTCCCGGCGGCGCGGGCGGAACGACCTCGATGCGCGGTTCGGCCGGCGCGGGCGCGGCCCCGGACGGGGCCGTCGGAGCGGCGGGCTCCGGGGCCGGCGGCGGCGGGGCGGCGGCGGG
>NZ_CALMZS010000029.1 GCF_937870815.1 uncultured Brevundimonas sp. | reverse complement strand
CCGTGCGAACGGTGCGAGACCGAGACGCCGTGGGTCGCCCGCAGACCGCCGAAATTCCAGCGCTTCATGGCGCCGGCGAAGCCCTTGCCGATGGTCTCGGCCTGGACGTCGACCTTCTGGCCGGCGACGAAGTGGTCGGCCGAGAACTCGGCGCCCACGTCGAGCAGGGCGTCGGCGTCGACGCGGAACTCGGTGACATAGGCCTTCGGCTCGACCTGCAGCTTGGCGAACGCTTCGCGTTGAGCCTTGTTGGTGTTCTTGGCCTTCTTGCTGCCAGCGCCCAGCTGGAGGGCGACGTAGCCGTCGCGCTCCTGGGTACGTTGGCCGACGACCTGGCAGCCGTCGAGCTGAAGCACGGTGACCGGAACGTGCGCGCCGTCATCGGCGAACACGCGGGTCATGCCCAGCTTCTTGGCGATCACGCCCGTGCGCATCGGATCCCGCCTCTTTCTTCTTAAATCTTGATCTCGACGTCCACGCCGGCGGACAGGTCGAGCTTCATCAGCGCGTCCACGGTCTGCGGGGTGGGGTCGACGATGTCGAGGACACGCTTGTGCGTGCGGATTTCAAACTGCTCGCGCGACTTCTTGTCGACGTGCGGCGAGCGGTTCACGGTGAACTTTTCGATCAGGGTCGGCAGCGGGATCGGACCGCGAACGGTCGCGCCCGTGCGCTTGGCGGTGTTGACGATCTCGCGCGTCGAAAAGTCGAGGACGCGGTGATCGAAGGCCTTGAGCCTGATGCGGATGCTTTGATCCATATCGGTAGCTATTCCCAAGCAGGCGAACCTGCGTCCCTGTGAACCATTTCAAAGACCGGAGTCTTCAGGCCGAGAAGGCCTTCAGAGTACGCACGTCCGCAAAAACGATCGGCCCACGCAGTCTCCCGCGAAGGCCGTTGAAGTCCTGGGTCACTGCAAAGAACAGGGTCTCAGGTCGTTCCTGCGGACCGCGTCTGCACCCCATACTCAAGGCGAGGTGCACAGCCGGTCCAACAAGAGTGGGGGCTTATGCAGATCGATTCCGCTTCCGTCAAGCGGCGAAAGCGTGGCCAGGGCCCGGAGCGGCGGGATTTCGGCCGGCCCCGGCCTTCGTCCCGGGAGCCTAGCGGCCGATGCGGATGTCGCCCGAGCCGACCACCCTGCGGCTGACGCTTCCCGTCGCCCCGGCGACGCGGACATCGCCCGAGCCGGCGATCGAGACGCTGACGTCGCCGGCCACGCCGCCGAAGTCGACGTCGCCCGAGCCGGCGATAGAGATTCCGAGACGGGGGATGCGGCCGCGGCGGATGGCGGCCTCGCCCGAACCGGCGATCGAGATCTCGGCGTCTCCGTCGACCTCGGCGACGGCGGCCCCGCCGGAGCCGGCGATCTTCAGCTCCAGGCGGTCGGTGGCGCCCGCCGTCAGCTCGCCCGAGCCGGCCAGGCTGGCGTCCAGGGTCCGGGTGGTCCCGATCATCAGGCCGCCGGACCCTCCGAGGGACGCGTCCACCGGGCCGTCGGTGTTGGCGATCACCCAGTCGCCGCAGCCGCCGGCGTCCAGTTCGACCGAGCGGGCGCCGCGGCCGATCGCCCCATAGACGGCGCCGCCGGCCTCGATGGTCACCTCGCGGGGGGTGCGGATGACGATCAGCGGGGCCTCGTCGAGATCGATCCGGCCGAGGTCGCCAACCTCGACCGAGGCGCCCTGGCCGGGGCGGGTCGGATCCGGACCGGGGCGGCAGTCATGGATCCGGTCGCCCAGACGGACTCCGGCGACACGGCGGCCGAGGCCGCCGTCGATGCGGACCGAGGCGCCGCGGCGCTCGAGCCGCGGGGCCGGCAGCGGCGCGGTCCCGGGCTGGATCTCGACGCCGACATCGGTCCGGTCCTCGACGATGACCACGACCCGGGCGACCGCGTCGTCGATTTCAACGGTCGGCCCGGACCGGGCCAGGGCGGGGCCGCCCGCGGCGGCGAGCGCGGCGAGCGCGGCGGCGGCCGGCAGGATGGTTTTCATGGCGGGGCTCCCTTTCCGCGGTCGGCGGGAAAGGTGCGGCCGGGGCCGCCCCGAGTCACCTGAAATCGATGTCATGACCGCCCTGCAAGCAACAGCCGGCCCGGCCTGGCCGCTGCGCCCGGCGGCCATGAAGGCCTCAGGCCGGAACGGCTCTCGACGCCGGACGCCGGACCTTGGCAAGCGCCGCGCCGGCCGCCTGCGCCGCACCGCGGAAGCGGGCGCCCGGCGTGGTCTCGCAGGCCTCGATCGCCGCCCAGCGCCGCCGGATGCTGGCCCGCAGCCGGGTCCCGCGGTCCTGACCGGCCAGGTTCAGGGCCCCCGTCGCGGCGCGGCTGGCGACCGCCCCGAGGCCGGGTCGCAGGAGCAGGGCCTCGCGGACCGTCCGGGCCCCGTTGCAGAAATATTTCTTGTAGTGTTCGCCCTCGAACCCGAAGTCGAAGGTGCGGTAGCCGAGCCCCGCGGCCAGCCGCATCGTCTCCAGGCTCAGCAGGATGCCGGGCGAGCACCGCGCCAGGGCCGGCTCATAGGCGGGGAACCAGAAATGATACTGGTCGCCGCCGTACAATGAATACTCCAGCGCCGTCAGCCGGTCGCCGGCCCACAGCCCGGCCATCGAGACCCCGAATGCGTCGCCGTCCTCCTGCAGCAGGGCGTGCAGCAGTTCAGCGGTCCAGCCGCAGGCGAAGATGTCGTGCCGCCCGGTGCGCCGGTACTGGTCGCGCTTCAGCCCGATCAGCCGGTCCAGCAGGGCCGGGTCGCGCAGGCCGCGTTCGACCCGGAGCGGGCCCAGCTCGGCCTCGAGGCTGCGCCGGGCGCGCTCCTTGTCCTTGAAGAATTTGGCGTGGCCGGCGCGCCGTTCCGCATACCAGCCCTCATGTCCGGCCTCGCCGAGCACCACCTGCACGGTGCGGCGCGGCTGGCCGCACGACGGGCCCTCGGCCGGGCCCACCCAGGCGGTGACATTGAGCCGCGCGGCGTCCAGCGCCGCGGCGACCTCCGCGAGCGAAGGCCCCTCCCCCGGCCGCGCGATGACGCCGTGGTAGTCGTTCATCGGCGCCGCCAGCGGCTGCACCGCCCCGCCCCGCCGCTGATGCGGGAAGAAGCCGACGGTCCGGCCGCCGCGCGAGAACACCGCCACG
>NZ_CALMZS010000028.1 GCF_937870815.1 uncultured Brevundimonas sp. | reverse complement strand
TGGGCCTCGCCGGCGCCGACGTCCTCCATCCGGTCCGAGGTGCGCTCGCCCGGGCTGGCGTCGCCGTAGACGTCGTCCGGGCGGGCGTCGAGGGTGCGGTCGGAATCCTGGGCGTGGCCCTCGTCGAAGCTCAGTTCGGCGCCGTCGCGGCTCTCGGCGGCCTCGGGCGGGGCGTCGGTCTCGCCGCCGGGCTCGGCGTCCTCGCGCTGGAGCAGGGGGTTCTTTTCGAGCTCGGCCTCGACGAAGGCGTCCAGTTCGAGGTTCGACAGTTGCAGCAGCTTGATCGCCTGCTGCAGCTGGGGGGTGATGACCAGCCCCTGGCCCTGCCGTATCTCCAGCCTCTGTCCGAGCACCGTCCGCAGCCCCCTGCCGGGCCGGTTGGCCCGAAACTTGCTGCGGCCACTGTGTGGCCGGAACGGTTAACGGGGGTCTAAGCGGCTGGACCTCGCGCCCGCGGTTTGCTCCCCTGCGGCGTCGTCCGTCACAAGCGAGAGTTCTCCATGCGCCTGATCCTGACCGCCCTGCTCCTGCTGGCCCTGCCCGGCGGCGCCCTGGCCCAGGCCACGCCCGCCGAGCGGACGATGATGCGGACGGTCGAGGCCGAACACGACCGCCACATCGCCCTGCTGGAGCGGCTGGTCGACCAGAACAGCGGTACGCTGAACCTGCCGGGGGTGCGCGCCGCGGGGGAGATGGTCCGGGCCGAGCTGGAGCCGCTGGGGTTCGAGGTGCGCTGGGTCGAGATGGCGGAGACGGGGCGGGCGGGCCATCTGGTCGCCACCCATCCGGGCCGGGGCCGCAATGTGCTGCTGATCGGCCATCTGGACACGGTGTTCGAGGCCGACAGCCCGTTCCAGACCTTCGAGCGCGACGGGAGCCGGGCGGTCGGGCCGGGCATCGGCGACGACAAGGGCGGGGTGGTGGTGATCGTCGCCGCCCTGCGGGCCATGCAGGCGGCCGGGACGCTGGACGACGCCGACGTCACCGTGGTGCTGACCGGCGACGAGGAGCGGGTCGGATCGCCGGTGGGGATCGCCCGGCGCGACCTGGTCGAGGCCGGGCGGGCGGCCGACTTCGCCCTGGAGTTCGAGAACCTGGCCATTGACGACGGGGCCGAGTTTGGCACGGTGGCGCGGCGCAGCTCGACCAACTGGACCCTGACCGCGACCGGCCGCACCGGCCATTCCAGCGGGGTGTTCAACGATGCCCTGGGCTATGGGGCCATCTATGAGGCGGCGCGGATAATCGACGGCTTCCGCCGCGAGCTGCCGGAGCCGAACCTGACCTATAATGTCGGGGTGATCGCCGGCGGCACGCCCGCCGCCATCGACGCCGAGGGCTTCAGCGTCACCGCCTCGGGCAAGACCAATATCGTCGCCTCGACCGCCATCGCCCGCGGCGACCTGCGCACCCTGACGCCGGAGCAGGACGCCCGGGTCCGGGCCGGAATGCAGGCCATCGTCGCCGACCACCTGCCGCACACGGACGCGCAACTGGCGTTCGCGGACACCGGCTATCCGCCGATGGCCCCGAGCGAGGGCAACCGGGCGCTGCTGGCGCGGCTCAATGAAGTGAACCGGGATCTGGGTCTGCCCGAGATGGCGGAATACGATCCGGCCCGGCGCGGGGCGGCCGACAGCGGCTTCGTGGCCGCGGACGTCGATACGCTGGGCGGACTGGGAATCGCCGGCGGCGGGGCCCACGCCGAGGGCGAATGGGTCGATCTGGACAGTCTGGTGCGCCAGTCGCAGCGGGCGGCGGTGCTGATCTCGCGGCTGAGTCTGGGCGGGGCGTGAGGCGGTCCTTGCGATTGTCCATGTGAGACGGCATAATATATCGCATGAGCGCCGCCTTTGACATGTCCCACAGTGGGGCGGGAACCCCGACCATCGCCCTGATCGACCTGATCGACCGCGGTCTGCCGATATCCGCCGTCGACCAGCTGGCCCGCCAGGTCGCGCCGGACGACCGGAATTTCAAATACAATTTCATCAGCCGCCCCACCTACGCCCGCCGCAAGGCCCGCGGTCCGGACGGGCGGCTGTCCAAGGCCGAAAGCACGCGCCTGGTCCGCTTCGTGCGCATCTGGGAGATGGCGCTGCGGGTCTGGAAGGACGAAGACGCGGCCCGGGCCTTCCTGCAGCGCCCCCATATGCTCCTGGACGGCCGCACCCCGCTGGCGGTGATCCTGTCCGGCGAAATCGGCGGCCAGCTGGTCGAGGATATCCTGGGCGGCCTGCTTTACGGCACGGGCGTTTGAGCGGCCGCAAACTGGACCGCGGCCTGACGGCCTTCCGGATCGGCGACCCTGACGGGGCCTACCCGATCTTCGACGCCACCGGCTCCCGCATCAGCCCCGGCCGCTGGAACACGCCCGACACACCAGTCATCCATGCGTCCGAACACTATTCGACGGCCATGCTGGAGGTCCTGGCCAACGCCAGCGGAGTCTTGCCGCCCGACCAGCATTTCATCGAGATCGCCCTCGACGCCGGCCTCTCCTATGAGGTTTTCTCGGCCGCCCACCACCCGGGGTGGGATCGGGCGGACAAGCAGGTGGCTCGCGCCTTCGGCTCCGCGTGGGTCGCGGAGAACCGCTCCGTTCTCCTGTTCACGCCCAGCGTGGTGGCGCGGATGGAGCGCAATATCCTGATCAACCCGGCCCATCCCGAGTTCGGCCGGATTCGTCCCGGGCTGCATCAACCGGTGTGGTGGGACCAGAGGCTGTTCCACGGTCAGGGCCGGCGCGGGAGTCACCCGTACATGTCGCCGAGATAGACCCGCCGCACTTCCGGATCGCGGATGACGTCCTCGGCCTCGCCCTCGAACAGGACGGCGCCGCCCGAGATGATCGAGGCGTGGTCGATGAT
>NZ_CALMZS010000027.1 GCF_937870815.1 uncultured Brevundimonas sp. | reverse complement strand
TCATCCGGTCGTATTCGCATTCCGGCATGTAGCGGCTGTCGGGATCGTCAGTGCTCGGCCCACTGGCCGCGCGGCTCGACGAAGGCGCGCTGGCCGCTGACGTCGGCATAGGTCATGCACAGGTCCTCGAACACCCGGCCCCAGGAGAAGCGCTCGACGGCCCTGACCCGGGCGGCGGCGCCGAGGGCCTCGATGTCGCGGGCGAACAGGGCCTCGACGGCGGCGGCGTAGTGGACCGGATCGGCGCTCCCGGCCAGCTGGCCGACGCTGTCGTCGACCGTCTCCCTGACCCCGCCGGCGTTGACGCCGACCACGGGGCGGCCGCAGGCCATGGCCTCCAGCACGATCAGGCCGAACGGCTCCTTGTCGTTGGCGTGCACGAAGGCGTCGCAGGAGGCGATGATCTTCGCCACCGCCCTGGGATTGGCCTCATAGGGAAGCGAGATCACGCGGTCCTCGGCGGGCAGGCCCGCGCCGGCGCCGACCAGCACGAGGTGGTAGGGGTCGCCGAGCCGCTGCACGGCCTCGATCAGCAGGTCGATGTTCTTCTCGCGGGCCGGGCGGCCGGCGAAGCACAGCAGCCGCGCCGAGGCCGGCAGGTTCAGCTTCCTCAGCAGCCAGTCGCGGTCGCGGCGGTCCGGCCGGAAGGTGTCGACCTCGACGCCGAGCGGCTGGATGACGATGTCCCTGACGCCGGCCTCCTCCAGACGCCGGGCGATATAGCGGCTGGGCGAGATCACCCGGTCGAACTGGCCGAACAGCCGGGCCCAGCGCTTCTCGACCGGCTTCTTGGCCCATTCGCCGAAATGCAGGGCGGCGAGGCCGGCGGGATCGGAATGGCAGAAGCCGACGACCGGGCAGCCGGCCCGCTGGCCCGCCTCCAGCGCCCCCTGCCCCGGAGTGTAGGGGTCTCCGGCCTCGATGATGGCGGGGTTGAGCGAGGCGACCCAGGCGCCCCAGCGCCGCACCGAGGTCGGCCAGCGATAGCCGTCGCCGAAGGGCAGCTTGGTCGCGTGCAGCTGGACGATGCCGTCGTCGCCGGCCCTGTGGTGGGCGCCGGGGACGACCAGGGAATGGGCGACGCCGGGGCGGTTCGCCTCCAGCCAGGCCTTCTTGGACAACAGGTAGCGTTTCACCCCGCCCGAGCGCGGCGCGTACAGCATGGTGGTGTCGACCAGGCGCGGCCGGCCGTCCTCGCCGGCGGCCTTGGTCGCCCTCAGGGTCTCCGAAACCTCCTCGTCCCAACCCGGAATGAGGCGCAGTTCGCCTTCCTGAACCTCCAGACCCGCCAGATTCATCAGTTCCTTCTCCGCGGCGCTGATCCCGAGGGGGCCAACGCGCCGGACGCGCTTCTGGATGCGACGCGCGCTGCGGACCCGGGACAAATGCGACTTCACCATCCGCGCGCCGTAGCGCCCGCGACGGCGAAGCTCAAGCGCCATCCTCGGCGTCCTCCGTCAGCGGAGGGTTTCCGGGCCGCCGCGCCCCGGGGCGGCGGGGGCCGGACGCAGGCCGGGGGCTCGAATGATTTCGACTGCGGCCGCGCCCCGTCACGCCCGCGGCCTCGTTACGGAAATAGCGTCGCTTTTCCGGGATTCCCGGCCACGGCGAGGCTCGCCCCGGTCGGCCGGCGGGCGCCTTCGGCCTTGCATTCGCCTCAAATTCGAGAAACTTGAGGCAGGCTGGCTTGGTCCCTGTTAGAGGATCGCCGGCGTCTCTGCGCGTGTCGTCCACAGGGGTTCTTCTGAATGCGTATCATGCTCGCGACCGCGGTGGCGATCGCTCCCCTGATGGCGGCCTCCGGCGCCATGGCCGAAGTGGTGATCTCGACGGCCCGGACCACGCCGATCACCACGGCGAACGCGACCGGCAGCGGTCCCGACAGCATCCGGCTGGCGAGCGGCGGCTCCATCACCGTCAACAGCGGCGTCGGCGTGACGGTGAATTCGAGCCACGACTTCACCCTGGAGGCCGGCGGGGGCATCTCGCTCGACAACGCCCCCCCGGGCGCCACGGGCGTGCTCATCGAAGGCGGCAATACGGCGAACGTCAGCATCAACGGGACGATCAGCCTGCCGGACGACATCCTCGCCGGCGCCGATACCGACACGGACAACGACGGCGACATCGACGGTCCGTTCGCGCACGGCTCGGACCGCTACGGCGTCCGCCTGACCGGCGCCGCCCCGCTGACGGGCGACATCACCGTCGGCTCGGCCGGCCAGGTCGTCGTCGACGGCGACAATTCCTACGGCATCTCGCTCGAAGCGCCGCTGGCCGGCGGGTTCGACATGCTCGGGACCGTGCAGGCGACCGGGGCCGACAGCTACGGCGTGCGCGTCACCGGCGACGTCAGCGGCGACCTCAGGACCGCGGGCAAGATCACCGCCCGCGGGCCCGGATCGACCGCCCTCGCGGTCGAGGGCGACGTCGGCGGCGCCATGGTCATCCATTCCGACATCTCGGCGTCCGGCTACCGCTACACGGCGCGTCCGGCCGACCGGCCGGCGGGCTTCGTGGACACGGCCCAGAACGACGAGGGCACGCTGTTCCTCGACGAACTGGAGGCGGAGGACCTGCTGCAGGGCGGCCCGGCCGTCAGCATCCGGGGCAATGTCGCCGGCGGCGTGGTGCTCGACCGCGGCCCCGCCTACGGCGGGATCGGCATCGAGGGCGACGACGACGGCGACGGCGTCAAGAACGGCGACGAGGACGACGACGGCGACGGCACGCCCAACCGCTCCGACACCGACCGGGACGGCGACGGCCTGGCCGACACCGGCGAGACGACGGCGACGGTCAATGTCTACGGCTCGGCCCCGGCGGTCGAGATCGGATCCGCGACCCGGTCGATCACCCTGGGGCCCGTCGGCGCGGGCGACAGCGCCTACGGCTTCATCAACCGCGGAAACGTCACGGCGGAAGGCGTCTATGACGGCGTCGCCGCCAACGGCGTGGTCGTCGGCGGCAACGCCGGCCAGACCGTCGACGTCGCCGGCGGGGTGCGGAACGACGGCACGATCGCCGCCCTGGCGTATGACGCCGACGCCACCGCCGTGCGCTTCGGCGACGGCGCGAACGTGCCGGGCTTCGTCAACACCAACGCCGTCACGGCCGGGTCGAACAGCGACCAGGCCACCACCACCACGGCGGTCCGGATCGACGCCGGCGCGACGGTCGACAGCCTGGTCAACAGCGGAATCATCCTGGCCAGCACGGCCGGCGGCACGGCCGACACCTTCGCGATTCGCGACCTCGGCGGAACCCTGACCTCGATCACCAACAACCGTTCGATCCAGGCCGCGGTCAACGCCAACGCCGACAATGACCCGGTCACCGGCGTGGCCACGGCGATCGACGTCAGCGCCAACACCACCGGCGTCACCCTGGTCCAGAGCGGCGTCGCCGCCACGCCCACGGCGGCCAATCCGGACACCGACGGCGACGGCGTGCCCGACGACAACGAGCCGGCCATCTATGGCGCCGTCAACCTCGGCAGCGGCGGCGACACGGTCGACATCCGCAACGGCCTGGTCGTGGGCGACATCGCCTTCGGAGCCGGGGCCGACCGGCTGGCGATCACGGGCGGGGCCGTGGTGCGCGGGGCGCTGTCGGACAGCGACGGGGCCCTCGACATCGATGTGACCGACGGCACGCTGGAAGGCCGCCACGCCACGGCGCTGAACCTCGGTTCGCTGAACGTGGGCGCGGACGGCGACCTGATCGTCACGGTCGATCCGGCCAACGGCGCCGCCGGGACCTTCAATGTGTCCGGCACGGCCACGCTGGCCGACGGCGCCGGCCTCGGCGTCCGTTTCAACTCGCTGCTGGCGGCGCCCGGCCGCTTCACCCTGATCGACGCCAACACCCTGAACTACGGCGCGATCGACGTCTCGTCGATCGCGGAGAACTCGCCCTTCCTGTATGTGGTCGAGACCGGGGCGGACGTCGCCGCCGGACAGGTCTTCGCCGAGGTGCGCCGCCGCACCGCCGAGGAGGCCGACCTGATCGCCGCCGAGGCGCAGATGTTCGACGCCTTCTACGGCGCGCTCGGCGGCGGCGGGGCCGACGCCCTGCGGACCGCCTTCCTCAGCCAGACCGGGCGCGACGGGTTCCTGAACCTGTACGAACAGCTGCTGCCCGAGCACTCCGGCGGCCCGCTGCTGTCGCTGGCCTCGGGCGTGGACGCGGTCACCCGCGCCCTGACCGGCCGCAACGCCTCGGCCGCCCCGGGCGAGACCAGCGCCTGGGTGCAGGAGATCAATTTCTACGCCGACAAGGACAAGACCGACACCTACGGCTTCCGCTCGGAGGGCTTCGGCGTGGCGGGCGGCGTCGAGCGCGGCTCGGACCTGGGCGCGGTCGGCCTGAGCCTGGCCTTCACCTCGTCGGATCTGGAAGACCCCGAGGCCGAGGCCGAGGAGGTGCTGTCCGCCAGCCTGCTGGAGCTCGGCCTGTACTGGCGCGCCCAGGGCCAGTTCTGGACCACCTGGGCCCGGGCCGCGGCCGGCTACGCCTCCCTCACCTCGGAGCGCCGCTTCGTCGGCGAGGGCCTCAACCTGTCCAATGAATCCGACTGGAACGGCTTCACCCTGGCGGCGGCCGGGGGCCTCTCCTATGAGCGGGCGTTCGGCCGCTTCACCATCCGTCCCGAGGCCTATGCGGAATTCTTCTCGCTCAGGGAGGACGGCCACCTGGAGGAAGGCGGCGGCGACGGCTTCGATCTCGAGATCGACGACCGCGACGGCCACCTGTTCTCGGCCACGGCCGCGATCAACCTCGGCATGAAGATGGGGCAGAACGACTGGCTGCGCCCGGAAGTGCGGGTCGGCTGGCGCCAGAACATCTCGGTCGATCCGGGCGAGACCATCGCCCGCTTCCGCTCCGGCGGCGGCGACTTCACCCTGTCCCCCGACACCATCGAGGGCGGCGGGCCGATCCTCGGCTTCCGTCTGAACGTCGGCAACGAACTGGGTATGCTGTCGGTCAGCGCCGATGCGGAAATGATCGACGATTACGTGCGTTACATGCTGTTCCTGCGGGCCAGCTTCCGGTTCTAGGATCGGCGCTTCCGGTTCCAGGACGGCAGACGGGCGGCTAGCTCAGCTGGTCAGAGCACCTCGTTTACACCGAGGGGGTCGGGGGTTCGAACCCCTCGCCGCCCACCA
>NZ_CALMZS010000026.1 GCF_937870815.1 uncultured Brevundimonas sp. | reverse complement strand
TCGACGGCGACCACGGGCGGGCTGGGCAATCCGGTGGTGTCGCTGATCGAGGACGTGCTGGCCTTCCTCACGGTGATCGTGGCCCTACTGGCTCCGATCATCATTCCGCTGGTGCTGCTGGTGCTCGCGGTCATCGTCTTCCGGCTGGCGCGCCGGATCCGCGAAGGACGGGCGGCGCGGCCTGCCTAGAGGCTGCGACTGACGATGGCCTTCAGGGTCTCGGCCTTCGAGGACAGGTCCGACGACAGCCGGCCGGCCAGTTCGCGGGCCCCGACCGGATAGGCGTCGCCGCCGTCGGCGATCTCCCTGGCCAGGCGCGACGCCTCGAGCAGCACCTTCTCCAGCCCCTCAACCTGCTCCACCGCGAGGGCGCGAGCCTCCATCTGCAGGCGTTTGACCCGTTCGGACGTGGTCTCCGGCTTGCGCATCAGATCATAGATTTCGGCGTCGCCCGGGACGAGGCGCAGGTCAGGCTTGGCGGGCGGATTCTTGGGCATGGGCGAACTCCTGCCAAGCCAATGCGAAGCGGCGCCGCAATGTTCCCGGTGCAGAGGGTTAACGCACGACAAGCGCCGCCGGTGTGCTCCCGTTGCATCAGCAGGGCGCCGGGCGTCGGTCAGGCGGCTTCGGTGCGACACCCGGCCCGGCGCTCGGCCTCGCGGACCGCCGCGACCGCGCGATCGACGACCTCCGGCCCGGCGCCCGGCCTCACCGCTTCGACCGTCAGGATACGGCGGAAGGCCCGCGCCCCCGGCCGGCCATGCATCAGGCCCAGCATGTGCCGGGTCATGGCCGCCAGATGCACGCCTTCGGCCAGGCGGGCGGCCATATAGGGCCGGTAGCGTTCGACGGCCTCGAAGGCGTCGACGTCCGCGGTCGCGGCGCCGAACAGCCGCCGGTCCGCCTGGCCCAGGATGGCCGGCTCGTGATAGGCGGCGCGGCCCAGCATGACGCCGTCCAGCCGGACGCCGTCCGCGTCGTCGAGATGGGCCTCCGCCTCGTCCAGGGAGGCGACGCCGCCGTTGATGGTGACCGACAGCCGCGGCCGCTCGCGCTTCAGACGACGCACGAGGCCGTAGTCCAGCGGCGGCACGTCACGGTTCTCCTTCGGCGACAGGCCCTGCAGCCAGGCCTTGCGGGCATGGACGATGAAGACCTCGACGCCGACGGCGGCGCAGGCGTCGACGGTCTCGAACAGGGCGGACTGCGGGTCCTGGTCGTCGACGCCGATGCGGCATTTGACCGTGGCCGGGACCGACACCGCCCGCTTGATGGCGGCCATGCAGTCGGCGACGAGGGCCGGCTCGCGCATCAGACAGGCTCCGAACCGGCCCGACTGCACGCGGTCGGACGGACAGCCGACGTTGAGATTGATCTCGTCATAGCCGAAGGCCTCCCCGACGCGGGCGGCCTCGGCCAGCTGGTCCGGCTCCGAGCCGCCCAGCTGCAGCGCCACCGGGTGCTCGACCGGATCGAACCCCAGCAGCCGCTCCCGGTCGCCATGGATGACGGCGGGGGCGGTGACCATCTCCGTATAGAGCAGGGCCCGGGACGTGAGGGTGCGATGGAACGCCCGGCAGTGCCGGTCGGTCCAGTCCATCATCGGGGCGATCGAGAGGCGGCGGTCCATCGGGGGCGCTGCATACACCGAAGTCAGGACCGAAGCGACGGCAGGAACCTTTGGCGTTGGCCCCGGTTCCCCGGGCCTCAAGGAGGACATCCCATGATCAGACCACTTCTCGCCGGCGCCGCCTGCGTCGCCCTGCTGGCCGCCTGCAACCCGGAACAGAGCCCGGAGGCCGTCGACAAGGCCCAGGACATGGCGGCCGGCCCCGTCGGCCAGACCTCGGCCGCGACCATGGGCTCGAACATGGTCTCGGCCTATGTCCCGAACGCCGCCATGGGCGACATGTACGAGATCCAGGCGGCCGACATCGCGCTGGAGCGTTCGCAGAACGCCCAGGTCAAGGAACTGGCGACCATGCTCAAGACCGATCACACGGCCGCGTCGAACGCCATGAAGGCCATGCTTCCCCAGGCCGCGCCTGACCTGACGCCGCCGACGGCGCTGGACCAGCGCCGCCAGGGGCTGATCGACAACCTGCGCTCGGCCTCGGCGGAAAACTTCGACCGGACCTGGGTCGACCAGCAGATCGCCGCCCACAACGAGGCCCTGACCCTGCACCGCGGCTTCTCGGACCAGGACTCGCCGCTGGCCGCGCACGCCCGGTCGGTGGTCCCCAAGATCGAGGCCCACCTGCGTCAGGTCGAACAGATCAAGTCGGCGATGTAGCCGCCGCCTCCGGGGGGCGTGGAAGG
>NZ_CALMZS010000025.1 GCF_937870815.1 uncultured Brevundimonas sp. | reverse complement strand
CGGGCATGGGCGTGCTGACCCTGGCCCTGGGCTGGCTGGTGGCCTTGACCCGCAAGGCGCGGTCGCACGACGAGGACACGATCGATGGCTGACGGCGCGACCCCACAGGCGCCGCTGGGCGCGTCCGTCGACATGTTCGCCGACGACCCGCGCACCGAGCACGCCCGCGCGCTCGACGACCGCAAATTCACCATCAATTTCGGCCCGCAGCACCCGGCCGCCCACGGCGTGCTGCGCCTCGTGCTGGAGCTGGACGGCGAGCTGGTCACCCGGGTCGATCCGCACATCGGCCTGCTGCACCGCGGCACCGAGAAGCTGATGGAGGCGCGCACCTGGCTGCAGAACATCCCCTACCTCGACCGGCTCGACTATGTCGCGCCGATGAACCAGGAGCACGCCTTCTGCCTGGCCATCGAGCGGCTGCTGGGCATGGACGTGCCCTACCGCGGCCAGCTGATCCGGGTGCTGTATTCCGAGATCGGCCGCATCCTGTCGCACCTGCTGAACGTGACCACCCAGGCCATGGACGTCGGCGCCCTGACCCCGCCGCTGTGGGGCTTCGAGGAGCGCGAGAAGCTGATGGTGTTCTACGAGCGCGCCTCGGGGGCCCGTCTGCACGCCAACTATTTCCGCCCCGGCGGCGTCCATCAGGACCTGTCGCCGGACCTGATCGACGACATCGGCCGCTGGTGCCTGGAGTTCCCGGCGGCGCTGTCCGACATTGAATCTCTTGTCACCGAGAACCGCATCTTCAAACAGCGCAACGTCGACATCGGCGTGGTCAGCAAGCAGCAGGCGCTGGACTGGGGCTTCACCGGGGTGATGCTGCGCGGCTCGGACATTCCCTGGGATCTGCGCAAGGCCCAGCCCTACGAATGCTACGCCGATCTCGAGTTCGACATCGCCGTCGGCAAGCACGGCGACTGCTGGGACCGCTACCTGTGCCGCATCGAGGAGATGAAGCAGTCGGTGCGGATCATGGAGCAGTGCATCCACAAGCTGCGCAACTGCCCCGGCGAGCCGGTCATCGCCGAGGACAACAAGATCGTCCCGCCGCGGCGCGGCGAGATGAAGCGGTCGATGGAAGCGATGATCCACCACTTCAAACTCTACACCGAGGGCTTCCGCACCCCCGAGGGCGAGGTCTACGCCGCCGTCGAGGCGCCCAAGGGCGAGTTCGGCGTCTATCTGGTCAGTGACGGAACCAACAAACCCTATCGGGTCAAGATCTCGGCCCCCGGCTTCCGCCACCTGCAGGCCATGGACTGGATGAACCGCGGCCACATGCTGGCGGACGTTTCGGCCATCCTCGGCTCCCTCGACATCGTTTTCGGAGAGGTGGACCGATGAGCGTTCGTCGTCTCGCCAAGGAACAGCTGGCCTCGTTCGTCTTCTCGAAGGCGACCAAGGCGAAATGCGACTGGTGGATCGCCAAATATCCGGCCGACCGCCGCCAGTCGGCGGTGATCCCGATCCTGTGGCTGGTCCAGAAGCAGGAGGGCTGGGTCCCGGAGCCGGCCATCCGCGCCGTCGGCGAACTGCTGGGCATGCCTTACATCCGGGTGCTGGAGGTGGCGACCTTCTACACCATGTTCATGCTCGAGCCGGTCGGCTCGGCCGCCCTGATCCAGGTCTGCGGCACCACGCCCTGCATGCTGCGCGGGGCGGGCGAGCTGATGAAGGTCTGCGAGGACAGGATCGGGCCAAAGGACACGCTCAGCGCCGACGGCCGCTTCACCTGGCAGGAGGTCGAATGCCTCGGCGCCTGCGCCAACGCCCCGATGGCGATGATCAACGACTATTATTTCGAGGACCTGACCGCCGAGAGCATGGCGCGGATTATCGACGACTTCGCCGCCGGCAAGACGCCGAAGCCGGGGTCGCGGGCCGGCCGCCACAGTTCGGAGCCCGAGGGCGGGGCCCTGACCCTGACCGATCCCAAACTCTATGACGGTTCGGCCGCCGAGCCGATCAGCAAGCTGCCCAACAGCGAACCGGTGACGGCGTGACGGCGGTGGCTTCAAATGCTGTCGGAGTGACCATGCTCAAAGAGCCCTCCCCCTCGATGGGGGAGGGTTGGGTGGGGGTGCGCGCGCCATCGTCGCGCCAGGAAGCGCAGTTGGCGCGGCGCCTTTCGCGCCAGCTCCTGAAGCACCGAGCACACACCCCCATCCCCGACCCTTCCCCCATCGAGGGGGAAGGGAGGCTTGAGGGCCGCCCGCGATGACCAAGCCCGACCTGACCAATGACGACAGCAAGGTCACCCGCTACCGCGCCGAACTGCGCGCGGTCGGGCGCAACCAGCGCCTCGCCGGCTTCGCCCTGGTCATCCTCGGCGCCGTCGCCGTCTGGGCGGGCGTCTACGCCGGTCCGGCCGGGCCGGCCGTCCAGTACGTCGGCTACGCCGCCCTCGCCTTCGGCTGGGCCCTGATGCTGGCCGCCATCTTCCTTCGCACCCGCTATCACCGCCGGCGCATGCGGGAGGATCTGTGATGTCGCGTCCGTCGCACACCCGTCAGCAATCGCCGTCACAGTACGCGACCTCACGTCAGGGGGGGCGTCATGGTGGCGGATCGCGGTTCGGGGCGGATTGCGCGCCCCGGTTCCCAGGGGCTCGCGCGGCGGGCGGGGCTGGCGCTGGCCAATCTGATCGGGGCCACGACCATGTCGATCGGCGGAGCCCAGCCGCCGCAACCACCGCAACCGGCGACTGGAGCTCCGGCTCGTCCCGCGCCCGCTTCTCCCAATGCGCCTGAACCAAATGCACCCAGCCCAGCCGAGACCATCCCCACCCGCGATGAGCGTCAAACCCGCCGCGACCGCCGCAGCGCGGTGTCCCGCCCGCGCGGCCAGGGACCGCTCGACGGCCCGCGTCCGGAGGGCGCCCCGATGATCGGCGTTCTCGAAGACAAGGATCGCATCTTCACCAACCTCTACGGCCTCCAGGACTGGGGTCTCGAGGGGGCGAGGAAGCGCGGCGCCTGGAACGCCACGAAGGACATGCTCGACCTCGGGCGCGACTGGATCATCACCAACGTCAAGAACTCGGGCCTGCGCGGCCGCGGCGGGGCCGGCTTCTCGACCGGGCTGAAATGGTCCTTCATGCCGAAAGAGGTGAAGGACCGGCCGCACTATCTGGTCGTCAACGCCGACGAGTCCGAACCCGGCACCGCCAAGGACCGGGAGATCATGCGCCACGATCCGCAGCTGCTGATCGAGGGCTGCCTGATCGCCGGCTTCGCGATGCAGGCGCACGCCTGCTACATCTATCTGCGCGGCGAATATGTGCTGGAGCGCGAGCGCATGGAGGCGGCGGTCAAACAGGCCCATGAGGCCCGGCTGATCGGCAGGAATAACGTCCACGGCTGGGATTTCGACATCCATATCCACCACGGCGCCGGGGCCTATATCTGCGGCGAGGAGACGGCCCTGCTGGAGTCGCTGGAGGGCAAGAAGGGCCAGCCGCGGCTGAAGCCGCCGTTCCCGGCCGGCGCCGGCCTGTACGGCTGCCCGACCACGGTCAACAACGTCGAATCGATCGCGGTCGTCGGCACCATCCTGCGCCGCGGGGCCGACTGGTTCGCCGGCTTCGGCCAGCCGAACAACACCGGCACCAAGCTGATGACCATCAGCGGCCACGTGAACCGGCCGTGCAATGTCGAGGAGGCGATGTCGATCCCGCTGAAGCAGCTGCTGGAACAGCACTGCGGCGGCGTGCGCGGCGGCTGGGACAATCTCAAGGCGGTGATCCCCGGCGGCTCGTCGGTGCCGCTGATCACGCGGGAGATGTCCGAGACCGCCCTGATGGATTTCGACAGCCTGCGCGAGATGCGCTCGGGCCTCGGCACGGCGGCGGTCATCGTCATGGACCAGTCGACCGACCTGGTCCGCGCCATCGCCCGCATCAGCTATTTCTACAAGCACGAGAGCTGCGGCCAGTGCACGCCGTGCCGCGAGGGCACCGGCTGGATGTGGCGGGTGCTGGAGCGGATGGCCGTCGGCGAGGCCGACCCGTCCGAGATCGACCTGCTGCTGGACGTCGCCGGCCAGGTCGAGGGCCACACCATCTGCGCCCTCGGCGACGCCGCCGCCTGGCCGGTGCAGGGGCTGATCCGGCATTTCCGCCACGAGATCGAGGAGCGGATCGCCTCCTACCGCAGCCGGCGCGCGAATTTCGCCGGCCATGCGATCGCGGCGGAGTGACGATGCGCCTGACCGTCGCCCTGATGCTGGCGCCCTTCGCCCTCGCCGCCTGCGGCGAGCGGGCGGAGGAGCCTGCGCCGACGCCGGCCGAGGCGGTGTCCGCCGCGCCCGCCGGGAGCGACGCCGCCCCGGCCGCGCCGAGGGTGCTGGACGCCGCCGACCTGCGCCGCGTCTGCCGCGCCGGGCTGGCCGCCATCCATGGACAGGCGGTCGGCGACATCGCCATCGACGGGCTGGAGGGTCGGGTCGTCAACGCCTCGTGGCGCGCGCCGGTCGACGGCGGCCGCCGCCGGGCCCGGTGCCGGGTCGAGGGCGACCTGATCACCTGGAAGCCCGCCGACGCCGTCAACCCCGATCAGGCCCGCTGGATGAACCGGTCCGGCGACCCGGTGACGCGCTTCGTCCTTGACGGCGGGGCCGTCACCATCAACACGACGCTCCCGGACGGGACGACCGCCACGGAGACGTATTCCCTGGCGGCCGGGCAGGAGGTCCGCTGATGGCTGAAGAACCGGACAATCTCGTCCTTCAGATCCTCCGCCGTGTCGAGGCGCGCGTCGGCGCGGTCGAGGCGAAGGTGGATCGGGTCGGCGAGGAGCTGCACGGCTTCAAGGTCCGCATGACCCATGTGGAAGAGGGGCTGGCGGGCGTGAACCGCCGGCTCGACCGAATTGATGAACGCGTCGAGCGGATCGAGAAGCGTCTCGATCTGGCCGACCACCCCTATGGCGGAGTCCGCGAATAATGCCCGTCGCCAAGGTCAACGGCGTAGACACCGAGTTCGAGCCCGGCATGACCGTGCTCCAGGTCGCCGAGAAGGCCGGCCATGAGATTCCGCGCTTCTGCTACCACGAGCGGCTGTCGATCGCCGGCAACTGCCGCATGTGCCTGGTCGAGGTGAAGCCGGGGCCGCCGAAGCCGCAGGCGAGCTGCGCCCTGCCGGCCGCCGACGGCCAGGAGATCTTCACCGACACGCCGATGGTCAGGAAGGCGCGCGAGGGGGTGATGGAGTTCCTGCTCATCAACCACCCGCTCGATTGCCCGATCTGCGACCAGGGCGGCGAGTGCGACCTGCAGGACCAGGCCATGGCCTACGGCCGCGACGGCTCGCGCTACGCCGAGAACAAGCGCGCCGTCGAAGAAAAGAACATGGGTCCGACGGTCAAGACCTTCATGACCCGGTGCATCCAGTGCACCCGCTGCGTGCGCTTCATCACCGAGGTGGCCGGTGTGCCGGACATCGGCATGATCTCGCGCGGCGAGGACGCCGAGATCACCACCTATCTGGAAAAGAACATCGACAGCGAGCTGTCCGGCAACGTCAACGACCTGTGCCCGGTCGGGGCCCTGACCCACCGGCCGTGGCAGTACCACTATCGCCCGTGGGAGCTGAAGAAGACCGAGTCGATCGACGTCATGGACGCGCTCGGCTCGAACATCCGCGTCGACGCCCGCGGCGCCGAGGTCATGCGCGTGCTGCCGCGCGTGCACGAGGGCATCAACGAGGAGTGGCTGTCGGACATCAGCCGCTACGCCGCCGACGGCCTGCAGCGCCAGCGCCTCGACCGGCCCTATGTGCGCGACAACGGCAGGTTGCGCGCCGCCTCGTGGGAAGAGGCGCTGGGCGTGGTGGCGGACAGGCTGAAGGCCGCCAGGCCGGAGAAGATCGGCGTCGTCGCCGGCGACCTGCAGGACGCGGAATCGATGAAGGCGGCGCTGGACCTGTTCCGGGCGCTGGGCTCGCCCAACACCGACTGCCGCCAGGACGGGTCGGTGCTGGGTTACGGACCGCGCGAGGGGTGGCTGTTCAACTCCGGCCTGCAAGGCCTTGAAAAGGCGGACGCCGTCCTGATCGTCGGGGCCAATCCGCGCACCGAGGCGCCGCTGCTCAACGCCCGCCTGCGCAAGGCCTGGCTGACCGGCGCGATGCGGATCGGCCTGATCGGGCCCAAGCCCGAACTGACCTATGACTACGACTTCCTGGGCTACAGCACCCGCATCCTGACGCGGATGCCCAAGGCGGCGCGAGAGGCGATGGAGCGGGCCGAACGGCCGGCGATCATCCTCGGCGCCGGCGCCCTGACCGGGCATCAGGGGGGCGCCGTGCTCAACGCCGTCGGCCGGCTGGCCGCCAGGGTCGGCGTGATCCGGGACGGCTGGAACGGTTTCAATGTCCTGCACCACGCGGCCGCCCGGGTCGGCGGGCTGGACATGGGCTTCGTGCCCGGCGAGGGCGGCCTGTCGGCCGTCGACATGGTCAGGCAGGGCGCCCTGGACGTGCTGTTCCTGCTGGGCGCGGACGAGATCGACGCCTCGGCGACCGAGGCCTTCAAGGTCTATCTGGGCAGCCACGGCGACCGGGGCGCGCACGGCGCCGACGTCATCCTGCCGGGCGCGGCCTATACCGAGAAGCCGGGCCTCTACGTCAACACCGAGGGCCGGGTGCAGATGGCCGAGCGGGCCGTCTTCCCGAAGGGGCAGGCCAAGGAGGACTGGGCCATCCTGCGGGCGCTGTCGGCGCGGGTCGGCCAGACCCTGCCGTACGACACGCTTGATCAACTTCGTCAGAAGTTGATGACCGACCATCCGACCTTTGGTCGAATTGACTATCTGCCGGCCGCCGCTTCATTCGACGTCGCGGCGCTGGGCCGGAAGGGCGACCTCGACGACGTCGCCTTCCGGTCGGCGGTGCGCGACCCCTATCTCAACAACCCGATCGCGCGGGCCAGCGTGACCATGGCCGAGCTGTCCGCCCTGCGGGTGGCCCCGGTCGCGATGGCGGCGGAGTAGGGGGATGATCGAGAGCGAAGTGCCCGTTCTTTTCTTCGTATTGCTGACCGTCGGCGTTATCGCTGCCCTTGGCGTGTTCGGCTGCGTGTTGCTGCTCATGCGCCGGCTGGGACTGACGATGATCCGCAATGGTTCCGAGTGGAATCTTTCGCCGGAACAGAACGCCTCTCTGCGGAAAGCGCTTTGGGGCGGTAACGCCCATCTGCGCGCCGAAGGCTTGCTCGGCCTCGTCTGGACGGTGCGCTTGATGTTCATTGCTGACGTGGCCGCGGTGATCGGCTGCGGCCTTACCCTTGCCGGGGCCGCCAAATGAGTTTCTGGACCACACCCCTCGGCTGGACCCTCGCCACCGCCGGCGGCATCCTGCTGGTCACCGTCGGCATCCTGATCTCGCTGGCCTTCCTGCTGCTGGCCGACCGCAAGATCTGGGCCGGTGTGCAGATGCGCAAAGGGCCCAATGTGGTCGGGCCGTTCGGCCTGCTGCAGTCGTTCGCCGACTTTTTCAAATTCGTCCTGAAGGAGATCGTCGTCCCGGCCGGCGCCGACAAGATCGTCTTCCTGCTGGCCCCGCTGCTGACCTTCGTGCTGGCCTTCATCGCCTGGGCGGCGATCCCGTTCGCCCCGGGCTGGGTCGTCTCCGACCTCAACGTCGGCATCCTCTACATCTTCGCCATCAGCTCGCTGGGCGTCTACGGCATCATCATGGGCGGCTGGGCCTCGAACTCGAAATATCCGTTCCTGGGATCGCTGCGCAGCGCGGCGCAGATGGTGTCCTATGAGGTCTCCATCGGCCTGGTGATCATCAACGTCATCCTGCTGGCCGGCACCATGAACCTGACCCAGATCGTCACCCGGCAGGGCGGCTGGTTCTGGAACTGGTTCGCCTTCGGCGGCGGCCTGGACACCCTGCCGACCATCGTGGCGATGTTCCCGATGGCGATCATCTTCTTTGTCTCGGCCCTGGCCGAGACCAACCGCCCGCCGTTCGACCTGCCCGAGGCCGAGTCCGAGCTCGTGGCCGGCTACCAGGTCGAATACAGCTCGACGCCCTACCTGCTGTTCATGATCGGCGAATACGCCAACATCGTCTTCATGTGCGCCATGATCAGTCTGCTGTTCTTCGGCGGCTGGAATCCGGGCTTCCCGACCGACTTCCTCGCGGACTGGCCGGAGTTCCTGGCCAACCTGTTCTACTTCCTGGTCTTCTTCACCAAGATCATCTTCTGGTTCGCCATGATCGCCATGGTGAAGGCCTTCGTGCCCCGCTATCGCTACGACCAGCTGATGCGGCTGGGCTGGAAGATCTTCCTGCCGACCTCGCTGGTGGCCGTGGTCGTGGTCGCGGCCTGGCGGGTGTTCGGAGCGGGCGCATGAGCCGGCTCCTGACCCTGATCGTGCTGGGCGCCGCCGCCTCGGCCGCCGCCTGCACCCTCCCGACCTACGAGGCCGAGCCGGTCTCGGTCTATCAGTGGGAGCGGCGCCAGCAGGCCATCGAGCGACGGCAGGCCGAACGCGAGCGCCTGTGCCGGATCACCGGGGATGAGGATCCGCGCAAGGAAGAATTGTGCCGCGGCGTCGAAAGAGAGAACGACTGATGCTGACCCGTCTCGTCCAGGCCGCGAAGGGCGCGATGCTGATCGACGTGATCGGCGCCGTCGGCCTGTCGCTGAAATACATGGCCCGGCCCAAGGCCACGGTGAACTATCCGTTCGAGCGCAATCCGCAGTCGCCGCGCTTCAGGGGCGAACACGCCCTGCGCCGCTATCCGAACGGCGAGGAGCGCTGCATCGCCTGCAAGCTGTGCGAGGCCATCTGCCCGGCCCAGGCCATCACCATCGAGGCCGAGCCGCGCGCCGACGGCAGCCGTCGAACGACCCGCTACGACATCGACATGGTCAAATGCATCTACTGCGGCCTGTGCGCCGAGGCCTGCCCGGTGGACGCCATCGTCGAGGGGCCGAACTCGGAATTCACCGTCGAGACCCGGGAAGAGCTGCTCTACGACAAGGAAAAACTGCTTTCGAACGGCGACCGCTGGGAGCGGTTGATCGCGAAGAATCTGGAACTCGACGCGCCTTACCGTTAAGGCGCAACCGCTGAACGGGCAGGGCGATTCCGCACGGGGTCGCCGCCCATAACCGAAAGGGGCGCAGGCCTCAGATGTTGACAGGACTCGCCTTCTACCTGCTGGCGGCGGTGGCCGTGGTCGGCGGCCTGATGGTCGTCACCGCGAAGAACCCCGTGCACAGCGTGCTGTGGCTGATCCTGACCTTCTTCTCGTCGGCGGGACTGTTCGTGCTGCTCGGCGCGGAATTCCTGGCGATGCTGCTGGTGGTGGTCTACGTCGGCGCGGTCGCCGTGCTGTTCCTGTTCGTGGTGATGATGCTGGACGTCGACTTCGTCCGGCTGCGCGAGGGCTATGCCCGCTACCTGCCGCTGGCGGCGATCGTGGCCGGGGTGCTGCTGGCCGAGATGATCATGATCTCGCTGGTCGTGGTCCAGGGCGGGGCCGCCGCCGACGCCGTCGCCCCGGCCGCGCCCACGGCCGAGGCCACCAACGCCGAGGCCATCGGGCGGGTGCTCTACACCGACTATGTCTACATCTTCCAGGCGGCGGGGATCGTGCTGCTGATCGCCATGATCGGGGCCATCGTCCTGACCCTGCGCCACAAGCCCAACATCAAACGCCAGAAGGCCCACGACCAGGTCAACCGGGCCCGCAAGACCGCCGTCGAGGTCAAGGGCGCGGCCACCGGCGCCGGCGTGTCCGCGGAGGACCTGATCTGATGGAAGTCACGCTCCAGCACTATCTGGCGGTCGGCGCCATCCTGTTCACCATCGGCGTCTTCGGCATCTTCGTGAACCGCAAGAACGTCATCATCATCCTGATGTCGATCGAGATGATCCTGCTGGCGGTGAACATCAATTTCGTCGCCTTCTCGGCCTATCTGAATGACGTCTCCGGCCAGGTCATGGCCATGTTCGTGCTGACCGTGGCCGCGGCCGAGGCCGCCGTCGGCCTGGCCATCCTGGTGACCTTCTTCCGCAATCGCGGCGATATCGCCGTGGATGACGCCTCGGTGATGAAGGGCTGATCGTGAACCTCGAGCTTCTCGTCACCCTCGGCGTCTTCGCCCCGCTGTTCGGCGCGGCGGTCGTCGGCCTGTCCGGCCGCCGGCTCGGCGACCTGCTGTCCAAGTCCATCACCACCGGCCTGCTGTTCTTCTCCTGCGCCGTCGCCTGGATCGTCTTCAGCCAGTGGACCTGGAGCCATCTGGAGCCGTTCACGGTGCAGATCGCGCCGTTCATCCACGTCGGCGACTTCCAGTCGAACTGGTCGATCCGCATCGACGCCCTGTCGGCGGTGATGCTGGTCGTGGTCACCACGGTGTCGTCGCTGGTCCACCTCTACAGCTGGGGCTACATGGCCGAGGACCCGGACAAGCCGCGGTTCTTCGCCTATCTGTCGCTGTTCACCTTCGCCATGCTGGCGCTGGTCACCGCCGCTGACTTCATGCAGCTGTTCTTCGGCTGGGAAGGGGTGGGGCTGGCCTCCTATCTGCTGATCGGCTTCTGGTACAAGAAGGCCACCGCCTCGGCCGCGGCCATCAAGGCCTTCGTGGTCAACCGGGTCGGCGACTTCGGCTTCGCCCTGGGCATCTTCACCGTGTTCTGGATGTTCGGCACCATCGAGTTCGCCGAACTGTTCCCGATGATCGCCGCGCGCGAGGGTACGGGCTGGGAGTTCCTCGGCCACACCTGGTCGGCGCTCGATCTCGCCGGGGTGCTGCTGTTCATCGGCGCCATGGGCAAGTCGGCCCAGTTCTTCCTGCACACCTGGCTGCCCGACGCCATGGAGGGCCCGACCCCGGTGTCGGCCCTGATCCATGCCGCGACCATGGTCACGGCCGGCGTCTACATGGTCTGCCTGCTGTCGCCGATCTACGAGTACGCCCCGACCGCCTCGGCCTTCATCGCCCTGACCGGGGCGGTGACGGCCCTGTTCGCCGCCACCGTCGGCCTGGCCCAGAACGACATCAAGCGGGTCATCGCCTATTCGACCTGTTCGCAGCTCGGCTACATGTTCTTCGCCGCGGGCGTGGGCGCCTATGAGGCGGCCATGTTCCACCTGTTCACCCACGCCTTCTTCAAGGCCCTGCTGTTCCTCGGCGCCGGCTCGGTGATCCACGGCATGCACCACGAGCAGGACATGCGGCGGATGGGCGGGCTGTGGCGCCTTATGCCCATTAGCTATGCGGTGATGATGATCGGCACCATCGCCATCACCGGCCTCGGCATCCCGGGGATCGGCGGCTTCGCCGGCTTCTACTCCAAGGACATCGTCATCGAGAGCGCCTTCGCGGCGGCCGCGAGCAACCACTCGCCGATGGGCCTGTTCGCCTTCCTCGTCGGCATCCTCGCCGCCGGACTGACCGCCTACTATTCATGGCGGCTGATCTTCATGACCTTCCACAACAGGCCTGTGTGGAAGGAGGAGGGGGCCCACCACGCCGACGACCATGCCTCGGCCGCCCAGCTTGAGACCCATTCGGAGCCGCTGGCGGACGATCACGCGCATGACGACCCCCAACACCATGGCCCGCTGAAGCCGCACGAGAGCCCCTGGGTGATGATCGTGCCGCTGCTGCTGCTTTCGATCGGCGCGATCGCCGCCGGCTTCCTGTTCGAGCCGTTCTTCACCGGCCATCACGAGGGCGAGTTCTGGCGCGGGGCCATCTTCAACGGTCCGGCCAACCAGATCCTGCATGACGCCCACGGCGTGCCGGCCTGGGTGGTCTGGTCGCCGCTGGTGCTGACCCTGATCGGGACCTTCGCCGCCTTCTGGCTCTATGTGCTGAAGGAAGGCATGGCCCGGCGCATGGCCGAGCGCGGCGGCGTGGTGCACGGCTTCCTCTACAACAAGTGGTATTTCGACGAGATCTACGACTTCGTCTTCGTCAGGGGCGCGAAGGCGGTCGGCGACCTGTTCTGGAAGGTCGGCGACGTGAGGATCATCGATGGCCTGGGTCCCAACGGCGCGGCCTGGGCGGCGCTGAAATCCGCGGCCCGACTGGGCAAGCTGCAGTCCGGCTACGTCTACCACTATGCGTTCGTGATGCTGCTCGGCGTGGCCGGTTTCCTCGCCTACGCCATCTATGCGTGGGGAGCCTGATCTTGCCCCAGATCCCCTTCATCCTGAGCGTCGTCACCTTCCTGCCGCTGGTCGGCGCGGGCCTGATCCTGCTCGCCCGCCTGCTGGGCAGGGGCGAGGCCGCCGGCGCGGCGCGCTGGATCGCCCTGGTCACCACGCTGGCGACCCTGGCCGTCTCGGGCGTGCTGGTCGCGGGCTTCGACGCCTCGAGCCCGGCCTATCAATTCGTCGAGCGCTATGTCTGGTTCGCGGGCGCGGAATACCACATGGGCGTGGACGGGATTTCGATCCTGTTCGTGCTGCTGACCGCCTTCCTGATGCCGCTGTGCATCCTCGCCAGCTGGACCACGATCAAGGACCGGGTGGTCGACTACATGATCGCCTTCCTGGTGCTGGAGACGCTGTGCATCGGCGTGTTCACGGCGCTGGATCTGTTCCTGTTCTACATCTTCTTCGAAGGCACCCTGGTGCCGATGTTCATCATCATCGGGGTGTGGGGCGGGGCGAACCGCATCTACGCGGCCTACAAATTCTTCCTCTACACCCTGCTTGGGTCGGTCCTGATGCTGCTGGCCATGCTGTGGATGGCGGCCGAGACCGGCACCACCAGCATTCCGACGCTCAAGGAATACGCCTTCTCCGCCGAGGCGCAGCCGCTGCTCTGGCTGGCCTTCTTCGCCTCGTTCGCGGTCAAGATGCCGATGTGGCCGGTGCATACCTGGCTTCCGGACGCCCACGTCCAGGCGCCGACGGCGGGTTCGGTCATCCTCGCGGGCATCCTGCTGAAGCTGGGCGGCTACGGCTTCCTGCTGTTCAACCTGCCGATGTTCCCCCTGGCGTCCGAGATGTTCGCGCCGCTGGTCTTCGGCCTGTCGGCCATCGCCATCGTCTACACCTCGCTGGTCGCCTTCCGGCAGACCGACATGAAGAAGCTGATCGCCTATTCGTCGGTGGCGCACATGGGCTTCGTGACCATGGGCGTCTTCGCCGGCAACGACCAGGGCGTGCAGGGGGCGGTGTTCCAGATGCTGAGCCACGGCCTGATCTCGGGCGCGCTGTTCCTCTGCGTCGGCGTGGTCTACGACCGCATGCACACCCGCGAGATCGCCCTCTACGGCGGCCTGACCGCGCGGATGCCCTGGTTCGCGGCCATCTTCATGCTGTTCACCATGGCCAATGTCGGCCTGCCGGGCACCTCGGGCTTCATCGGCGAGATCCTGACCATGACCGGCGTCTACCAGGTCTCGACCTGGACGGCCCTGTTCGCAGCCTCGGGGGTGATCTTCTCGGCGGTCTACGCCCTGACGCTGTATCGGAACGTCATGTTCGGCGAGATCACCAATCCGGCCATGAAGGCCATCACCGACGTCGACCGGCGCGAGCTGCTGATCTTCGTCCCGCTGATCCTCGGCACGATCTGGCTGGGCGTGCAGCCCGGCCTGGTGCTGGACTACACCGCCGCCTCGGTCGAGGCCCTGACCTCCGCCTATCAACTTGCGATCGGCGGGTGAGACCATGATGCCCGATCTGATCTCCGCCCTTCACCTTTCGGCCCCGGAAGCCGCGCTCGCGCTCGGCGGCCTCGTGCTGCTGATGATCGGCGCCTTCGCCGGCGAGAGGAGCGCGCGCCTCGTCTCCGTCCTGTCGGTGCTGTTGCTGGTCGCCGCCGCCGCCCTGGCCGTCACCGGCCCGCTCGGCCGCGCCTTCGGCGGCGCCTATGTGGCCGATCCGCTGGCCGTCTACGGCAAGGCGCTGATCTTCCTGTCCAGCGCCGTGGCCATCGTGCTCGGCGACGGCTGGATGAAGCGTGCCCGCATCGCCCGCTTCGAATATCCCATCCTGATCGTGCTGGCCTCGGCCGGCATGGGGATGATGGCGTCGTCGGGCGACCTGATCTCGCTCTATGTCGGCATCGAGCTGCATTCCCTGGCCCTCTATGTGCTGGCCGCCTTCCACCGCGACGACCTCAAGGCGTCCGAGGCGGGCCTGAAATATTTCGTGCTCGGGGCCCTGTCGTCCGGCCTGCTGCTCTACGGCGCCAGCCTGATCTATGGCTTCACCGGCTCGATGCGGTTCGACGAGATCGCCGCCTACGCCGCGGCCAGTCCGTCGCCGGGCCTGATCTTCGGCCTGGTCTTCCTGATCTGCGGCCTGGCCTTCAAGGTGTCCGCGGCGCCCTTCCACATGTGGACGCCCGACGTCTACGAGGGCGCGCCGACGCCGGTCGTGGCCCTGTTCGCCACCGCCCCCAAGGTCGCGGCCATGGTGCTGATCGCCCGCACCCTGGAAGGCGCCTTCGCCGGCTCGCACGACCAGTGGGCCCAGGTGCTGATCCTGATCTCGCTGATCTCCTTCGCGGTCGGGGCCTTCGGCGGCCTGGTGCAGAAGGATCTGCAGCGGCTGCTGGCCTATTCGTCGATCGCCAACATCGGCTACGCCCTGCTCGGCATCGCCGCCGGCACGACGCTGGGCGTCCAGGCCATGCTGCTGTTCATGACCCTGTACGTCGTCGACCAGTTCGGCTTCTTCGCCGTCATCCTGTCGCTGGGCCGCAATGGCCGTCCCATCCGCCGCATCCAGGATTTCGCCGGCCTGCGCAGGGACCGGCCGGTGACGGCGCTGGCCCTGACCGTGCTGTCGCTGTCGGTGCTGGGCATGCCGCCGCTGTCCGGCTTCTGGGGCAAGTGGGCGGTGTTCGGCGCGGCCGCCGACGCGGGCTACTGGATGGCGGGCGCCGCCGGCCTCGTCGCCTCGGTCGTGGCCGGCTTCTACTATCTGCGCATCATCAAGCTGATGTGGTTCGATCCGGCCCCGGAGGGCGTCGAAGCGATCGACCGCTCGCCGGTGGAGGCGAAGACCGTCGCCGTCGCCGCGGCCCTGTTCTCCTTCCCGCTGGTGATGATCGCCCTGACCTGGCTGGAGCCCTTCGCGCGGGCGGCGGCGGTCGGCTACGGGGCGGGCTGACGGTGGCTTCGGCCGCGCCCGTCCTGCTGCTCGACCAGACCGACTCCACCAATGCGGAGGCCCGTCGTCGGGCCGAGGCCGGCGAGACCGGGCCGCTGTGGATCGTCGCCCGCCGCCAGAGCGCCGGCCGCGGCCGGCGCGGCCGGGCCTGGGAAGGCGACGCCGGCAACCTGTTCGCCACCCTGCTGACGACCACCCGCCGGCCGCCGGCCGAGGCGGCGCAGGTGACATTCGTGGCGGCGCTGGCTGTGGCCGACCTGCTGGACGCCTTCGCGCCGCCGTCGCTGGTGAGCATCAAATGGCCCAATGACGTGATGCTGGCCGGCGACAAGGCGGCCGGGGTGCTGGTCGAGTCCGGGGGCCATCCGGGCGGCGGCCTGTGGCTGGCGGTCGGCGTCGGCGTCAACCTGGCCCACGCCCCCGAAGGCATGGAACGCCCGGCCGCGGCCCTGGCGCAGCACCTCGCCGCCGGGGTCGCCGCCGTCCCCGGCGTCGAGGCGGCGGCGCGCCGCCTGGCCGAGGCCTTCGCCGTCTGGCTGGAGCGCTGGGAGCGGCTCGGCTTCGAGCCGGTGCTCGACGCCTGGCGGGCCCGGGCCGCCGGACTCCACGGGCCGGCGACGGCGCGGCTGGGCCATGAGACGGTCGAGGGCCGGGCCGAGGGGGTGACCCCGGACGGGGCGCTGAAACTCAGGCTGGCGGACGGCCGCCTGCGGCTGATCTCGGCCGGCGACGTATTCTTCGGGGAGGCGGGCTGATGCTACTGGCCATCGAGCAGGGCAACACCAACACGCTGTTCGCGATCCACGACGGGGCCCGGTGGTCGGCCCAGTGGCGCACGGCCACCGAGGCCAGCCGCACGGCCGACGAATACGCGGTCTGGCTGAGCCAGCTGCTGTCCATGCGCGGCCTGTCGATCGGCCAGCTGGACGGCTGCATCATATCCAGCGTGGTGCCGCAGTCGATCTTCAACCTGCGCAACCTGTCGCGCCGCTATCTCAACGTCGAGCCCCTGGTCATCGGCGACAATGTCGACCTCGGCATCGCGGTCCGCATCCTCAAGCCGAGCGAGGCCGGCGCCGACCGGCTGGTCAACGCCATCGGCGCCCATCTCGCCTATCCCGGCGACCTGATCATCGTCGACAGCGGCACGGCCACCACCTTCGACGTGGTCGCCGCCGACGGGGCCTTCGAGGGCGGCGCCATCGCCCCCGGCATCAACCTCAGCCTGCAGGCCCTGCACGAGGCGGCGGCGATGCTGCCGCGCATCGCCATCCAGCGGCCAGAGCGGGTGATCGGCAGGGACACCGTCACCAACATGCAATCCGGCGTCTTCTGGGGCTATGTCGCCCTGATCGAGGGGCTGGTGGCGCGCATCAAGGCGGAGTGGGGCAAGCCCATGACCGTCATCGGAACCGGCGGCGTCGCCTCGCTGTTCGAGGGCGCGACCGATTCCATCGACCGGTTCGATCCGGACCTGACCATCCGCGGCCTCCTCGAAATCTGGCGGCGGAACACCCACATCAAGGGCGCATGAAAAAATCAACCAGCGACGAACTCGTCTTCCTGCCGCTCGGCGGGTCGGGCGAGATCGGTATGAACCTCAATCTCTACGGCTACGGGCCGGAGAACGACCGCCAGTGGATCGTCGTCGACGTCGGCGTGACCTTCGGCGACCTGTCGACCCCCGGCGTCGACGTGATCGTGCCGGATCCCGCCTTTCTCGAGGGCGAGACCATCCGCGGCATCGTCCTGACCCACGCGCACGAGGACCACATCGGCGCGCTCGGATGGCTGTGGCCGCGCATGAAGGCGCCGCTCTACGCCACCCCGTTCACCGCCTTCCTGATCCGCGAGAAGCTGCGCGAGGCGGGCATCCTCGACCAGGTCGAGATCATCGAGACGCCGCTGGGCGGCACGATCGACGTCGGACCGTTCACGGTCGACTTCATCACCATGACCCATTCGATCGCCGAGCCGAACGGCCTGGCCATCCGCACGCCGCTGGGCACGGTGCTGCACACCGGCGACTGGAAGATCGACGACGACCCGATCATCGGCGGCGTCACCGATTCCGGGGCCATCTCACGCCTCGGCGACGAGGGCGTGCTGGCCATGGTCTGCGATTCGACCAACGTCTTCGTCGACGGCGTGGCCGGCTCCGAGGGCACGGTGCGCGACGCCCTGGCCGAGCTGATCGGCGGTCTGAAGGGCCGGATCGCGGTCGGCTGTTTCGCCTCGAACGTGGCGCGGATGGACAGCGTCATCCGCGCCGCCGAGGCGGCCGGGCGGCGCGTGTCGCTGGCCGGACGGTCGATGCACCGCATCACCTCGGCGGCCAAACATGTCGGCATGATGCAGGACCTCAAGCCCTTCCTGTCGGAACAGGAGGCCCGCGTCTGGCCGGCCGACGAGATCCTGTACCTGTGCACCGGCAGCCAGGGCGAGCCGCGCGCCGCCCTGTCGCGGGTGGCCGAGGGCACCCACCCGTACATCAAGCTGAGCCGCGGCGATCATTGCATCTTCTCGTCACGGGTGATCCCGGGCAACGAGCTGTCGATCGGCCGTCTGCAGGACAGGCTGACCGACCGCGGCGTGCGCATCTACACGGAGAAGGACCATCCCGGCATCCACGTCTCCGGCCACCCCTGCCGCGAGGAACTGCGCCAGATGTACGCCTGGGCCCGGCCGAGGATCGCCGTCCCGACCCACGGCATGCGCCGCCACCTGGCCGAGCACGCCAACCTGGCCAGGGACATCGGCGTGCCCGAGACGGTGACGCCGCGCAACGGCGACATGGTCCGGCTCGCCCCCGGGCCCGCCGCCATCATCGACGAGGTGCCGAGCGGCCGGCTCTATGTCGACGGCGGCCGGCTGGTCACCGAACAGGGCGAGGCCCTGCACGAGCGCCGCCACGCCTCGACCAACGGGGTGCTGATCGTCAGCTTCGCCATGGACCGGCGCGGCAGGATCGTCAGCGACATCGACGTGCGCGCCATCGGCCTGCCGGGCGACGAGGAAGCGCCGCTGGGCGAGGCCCTCGACGACCTGGCCGAACGCGCCGAGGCGGCGGTGATGAAGCTGAAGGGCGAGGCGCTGAACGACGAACTGGTCATCGAACAGGCCGTCTCGCGCGCGCTCAAGAAGGCCAGCCAGCAGATCTGGGACCGGCGGCCGATCGTCGAGACCATCGTCCTGAGGCTGTGATCCGGCTCGCCCGTCGTCCCCGGCCCGGAGCCGGGAACGACGGCGCCCGGGGGCACGGAATCCCGCCTGGCCCTTTGAACCCGGCGCGCGCCTTCCTATAAGGAGCCGATTCCTCTGCCCAAGGACCCTCCATGCCCGACGCCCCGCCCGAGTTCCTCTACAAGCGCGTCCTGCTGAAGGTTTCGGGCGAGGTGCTGATGGGCGATCAGGCCTACGGCATCGACATGAAGACCGTGGCCACGGTCGCCGAGGCGGTGGCCCAGGTCGCCCGCGAGGGGGTCGAAATCTGCCTCGTTATCGGCGGCGGCAACATCTTCCGCGGGCTGAGCAAGGCCGCCGGCGACATGGACCGCGCCACGGCCGACTACATGGGCATGCTGGCGACGGTGATGAACGCCTTGGCCATGCAGGCGGCGCTGGAGAAGATCGGCGTCCAGACGCGGGTGCAGAGCGCCCTGACCATGAACGCGGTGGCCGAACCCTATGTGCGCCGCCGGGCCCTGCGCCATCTCGAGAAGGGCCGGGTGGTGATCTTCGCCGCCGGGGTCGGCGCGCCCTTCTTCACCACCGATTCCGGAGCCGCCCTGCGCGCCGCCGAAATGGGCTGCGACGCCCTGCTGAAGGGCACCAGCGTCGACGGCGTCTATACCGCCGACCCGAAGAAGGACGCCACCGCCACCCGCTACGACACCCTCAGCTATCACGACGTGCTGGCGAAGGATCTCAGGGTCATGGACGCCTCGGCCATCGCCCTGATGCGGGACTCGGGCATTCCGATCGTGGTCTTTTCGATCCGCGAGAACGGCTCCCTGCGCAGGACCCTGACCGGCGAAGGCACCTTCACCGTCATCACCTCCAACGCCAAGTCAGCCTGACAAGCCCTTCGAGAACGAGAGAAAAGACCATGGCCAAGCCTGATCTCAAGAGCTACCGCGAACGCATGGACAAGGCGGTCGCGGCGTTGAAGGAGGAATTCTCCGGCCTGCGCACCGGCCGCGCCAACACCGGCCTGCTCGACCCCGTGCAGGTCGAGGCCTACGGCTCCACGGCGCCGCTGAACTCCGTCGCCGCGATCAGCGTGCCCGAGCCGCGGATGATCTCGGTCAGCGTCTGGGACAAGGGCATGGTGGGCCCGGTCGAGAAGGCCATCCGCGCCGCCGGCCTCGGGCTCAATCCGATCGTCGACGGCCAGACCCTGCGCATCCCGATCCCGCCGCTGACCGAGGAGCGCCGCAAGGATCTGGTCAAGCTGGCCGGCAAATACGCGGAGCAGCAGAAGATCGCCGTCCGCAACGTCCGCCGCGACGCCAACGACGATCTGAAGAAGGCCGAGAAGGCCTCGGAGATCAGCCAGGACGAGCAGAAGAGGATGGAGGCCGAGGTGCAGAAGGACACCGACGCGGCCATCAAGCGTATCGACGAGACCTTGAAGGCCAAGGAAGTTGAGATCATGCAGGTTTGACGGCGCCTTTTGCCGTAGGATACGCGCCGGTCATGCCCGTCGAACCCCTTGATCCCCAGCCCGCGCCGGACGGGCCGCGCCACGTCGCCCTGATCATGGACGGCAATGGCCGCTGGGCGCAGGCGCGCGGCCTGCCGCGGACCATGGGCCATCGCGAGGGCGTCCAGGCGCTGAAGCGCACCGTGCAGGCCGCGCCGGCCCTGGGCATCCGCTGCCTGACGGTGTTCGGCTTCTCCACCGAGAACTGGCGGCGCCCGGCCGAGGAGGTCTCCGACCTGATGGGGCTGGTCCGCGCCTATGTCGCCAGCGACCTGAAGCGGCTGGAGCGCGAGGGCGTGCGGGTGCGCATTCTCGGCCGACGCGCGGGCCTGCCCGACGACATCGCCGAGATCGTCGGGCGGACCGAGGCCAGCACCGCCCACAACGACAAATTCCTGCTTCAGGTGGCCTTCAACTACGGCGGCCGGGCCGACATCGTCGACGCCGCCCGGCGGTATCTCGAACGGGTCCGGGCCGGGGAGGCGACCGGTCCGCTCGACGAGGACGCCCTGGGCCTCGGCCTGTCCACGGCCGGCGGGCCGCCCGTGGACGTCATCGTGCGCACCTCGGGCGAGCAGCGCCTGTCCAACTTCCTGCTCTGGGAAGCCGCCTACGCCGAACTGGTCTTCCAGGACGTGCTGTGGCCCGACTACGGCCCCGAGGCGCTCGCCGACGTCGTCGCCCAGTATCGCAACCGGGACCGGCGCTTCGGGGGCCTGGCCGCCGCGCCCGCGCTCGCGGCCGGCTGATGGCGGTACGGGCCGGCGACATAGGGATGAGGGCGGCGTCCGCCGTGGTGCTGGCGCCGGCGGCGGTGCTCGGCATCTGGGCCGGCGGGGGGTGGTTCCTCGCCCTGATGCTGCTGGCCTGCGCCCTGCTGGCGGCGGAATGGGCGATGATGAGCGCGGCCTCGGCCTGGCGGCCGATGGCCGGGGCCGTGGCCTTCGGCCTGTTCGCGTCGGTGATCTCGGCCCATGTCGAGCAACTGTCCCTGGCCCTGGTCATGCTGGTGTTCTGCGCCGCCGCCGCCGGCCTGTTCGCGCGCAGCCGGGGGCAGGAGGCGCTGGATGCGGCCTACGGCGTGTTCTATCTCGGCTGGCCGGCCATCCTGCTGATCTGGCTGCGCGACGGCTCGTCCGCCGGCGGCCTCGCCTGGACGGTGTCGGCCTTCGCCATCGCCTGGGCGTCGGACATCATGGCCTATCTGACGGGCAACCTGGTCGGCGGGCCGAAATTGTGGCCGCGCTTCTCGCCGAACAAGACGTGGTCGGGCTTCCTCGGCGGACTCGCCGCCGGGACCGGGGCCGGGGCCTGGCTGGCGACCTGGCTGGATCTCGGCATCGGACCCGGCTGGGGCGCGGTTCTCGGCCTCGGCGCGGCCCTCGCGACCATGGCCGGCGATCTGTGGGAGTCGGCCCTCAAGCGGCGCTATGGCGTCAAGGACGCGGGCAAGTTGATCCCGGGGCATGGGGGCCTGCTCGACCGCGTCGACGGGCTGATGTTCGCCGTCGTGGTGGTGGCCTGCGGCCGGCTGCTGTTCGGCGTCTTCGGAGCGGGCGCGTGATCCGCCGCCGCGTCACGGTTCTGGGGGCGACCGGCTCGGTCGGCGCCTCGACGCTGGAGCTGATGGCGCAGGCCGAAGCCGGCGGCGCCGGCGTCTTCGAGGTCGAGGCCCTGACCGGGGGCGCCAATGTCGCCCGGCTGGCCGAGCAGGCGCGGCGCTGGAAGCCGAGGCTGGCGGTCACCGCCGATCCCGCCCGGCTCGACGCGCTGCGGGAGGCGCTGTCCGGCACCGGGATCGAGGCCGCGGCCGGAGAGGCGGCCGTCATCGAGGCCGCGTCCCGGCCCGCCGACTGGATCATGGCCGCCATCGTCGGCGCCGCCGGCCTGCGCTCGGCCTGGGCGGCGGCGGCGACCGGGGCCACCCTGGCCCTGGCCAACAAGGAGAGCCTGGTCTGCTGCGGCCCCCCCCTGATCGATCGGGTGCGGCGCGCGGGCGGGCGGCTGATCCCGGTCGACTCGGAGCATTCGGCGATCTTCCAGGTGTTTCCCCACGACGCGCCCGAACAGGTCCGGAAGCTGGTCCTGACGGCGTCCGGCGGTCCGTTCCGGACCACGCCGCCCGAGGCCCTGGCCGGGATCACGCCGGAACAGGCCGTGGCCCACCCCAATTGGAGCATGGGGGCCAAGATCTCGGTCGACAGCGCCACCATGGCCAACAAGGGGCTCGAGGTGATCGAGGCGGCCTATCTGTTCGCCATGCCCGTCGACCGGATCGACGTCGTCGTGCATCCGGAATCGATCATCCACAGCATGGTCGAATACATCGACGGCTCGACCCTGGCCCAGCTCGGGCCGCCGGACATGAAGACGCCGATCGCCTGCGCCCTGGCCTGGCCGGAGCGCATCGCCTGGCCGGCGCCGAAGCTGGATCTGGCGGCGCTGGGCCGGCTGACCTTCGAGGCCCCCGACGAGGCCCGCTTCCCGGCCCTCAAACTGGCCCGCGAGGCGCTGCGGGCGGGCGGATCCGCCCCGGTCGTGTTCAATGCGGCCAACGAGGTGGCGGCCCTGGCGTTTCTTGACCGCCGCCTGGCCTTTCTCAATATTGCCGCAGTCGTCGCCGACACCTTGTCGCGCGTGACGGCCTCGGGGGTGGATTCCGGTTCCCGCAACGCCTGCGATGCGGCCCTGGCCGTGGACGCGCAGGCGCGGCGGGAGGCGGAGTCGATCGTCCGGGGTCTGGCCGCGGCGGCCTGAACGGCGGAGGATATCAATCGGCATGACGGGCTTCCTGGGCCAGGCGCTGCTCTACATCGTCCCGTTCCTGCTGGTGCTGACGTTCATCGTCACCATCCACGAACTGGGTCATTTCCTCGTCGCCCGCGCCTTCGGGGTGAAGGTCGACCGCTTCTCGGTCGGCTTCGGCAGGACCGTCGTCAGCCGGACCGACCGGCGCGGGACCGAATGGCGGATCGCCTGGCTGCCGCTGGGCGGCTACGTCAAATTCTCGGGCGACCTCGACCCGTCCAGCGTCCCGGACCAGGCCGGGCTGGCGGAGCTGCGCCAGCGTGTCGTCGCCGAGAACGGCCCCGGGGCCGAACGCGACTATTTCCATTTCAAGCCGGTCTGGCAGCGGGCCCTGATCGTGGCGGCGGGACCGGCGGCGAACTTCCTGCTGGCCCTGGTGCTGTTCACGGTGCTGTTCAGCGTCGTCGGCGAGCGGATCATCGCCCCGCGCGTGGCCGCGGTGGCGGCCGGCTCCCCGGCCGCCGCCGCCGGCTTCCAGCCGCGCGACCTGATCGTGGCCGTCAACGGCCGCCCGGTCGTGGAGACCGCCGAGGTCACCCGCATCGTCATGCTCAGCGCCGGCGACCCGGTGACCTTCACGGTCCGGCGCGCCGACCGGCCGGTGACGCTGACCGCCACCCCGGAACGCCGCCTCGAGGACGACGACATCGCCGGCCGGGTCCGGGTGGCCCGCATCGGCCTGGCCATGGGGCCGCTGGTCGCCGACGACTACCGCTTCCGCCGCCTCGACCCCGTCGAGGCCTTCGCCAAGGGCGCCGGAACCATCGGCTCCACGGTCGGCACGACGGCGACCTACGTCGGCCGCATCTTCACGGGCAAGGAGTCGGGCGACCTGCTCAACGGCCCGATCGGCATCGCCAAGGCGGCCGGCGGCGTGACCCGGCAGGCCGTGGCCGCCAATCCCGATCCCGGCTGGATGGCCGCCAACCTGGCGCTGACCTTCCTCAGCTTCGCCGCCCTGGTCTCGATCGGCATCGGCGTCGTGAATCTGTTGCCGATCCCGGTTCTCGACGGGGGCCACCTTCTGTTCTACGGCTATGAGGCTGTGGCGCGCAGGCCCGTCCCGGCGCGGGTTCAGGAGGTCGGCTATCGCGTCGGCCTTGCTTTGCTGGCGGGATTGATGTTGTTCGCCACCTGGAACGACCTGCAGAAAAACGGCCTGTTCACCTTCCTCGGCGGGCTCGCATGACGAGCCGACGCCAGCCCCCGATGGTTTCCCGCATGATCCGACAAGACGCGTCCCTTCGTTTCGCCCGCGGCCTCGGCCCGAGCCTGCTGGCCCTCGCGGCCGCGGCCGGCCTGTCCGGCCCGGCGCTGGCCCAGACCGCGCCGGCGGCCGCGCCGGCCCCGACCATCGTGATCGAGCCGGCCCGGGAGGCCCCGCCGCCCGCCGAGGCGCAGCGCGTCCAGGTCAACCGCATCCTGGTGCGCGGCAACCAGCGCATCGACCAGACCACGGTGCTGTCCTACCTGCCGATCCAGCCGGGGGACACGGTCGACGACGCCGTGCTGGACGTCGCCGTGCGCACCCTGACCCGGACCCAGCTGTTCGCCGACGTCCAGCTGGGCGTGCAGCCGAACGGCGACCTGATCGTCGAGATCGTCGAGAACCCGATCATCAACCAGGTGGTGTTCGAGGGCAACGCCGCCATCGCCGAGACCAAGCTGCGCGAGGAGGTGACGCTGCGTCCGCGCGGCATCTACACCCGCGCCCGGGTCCAGGAGGACGTCGGCAAGATCGTCGAACTGTACCGCCTGTCGGGCCGCATCTCGGCCACGGTCACGCCCAAGCTGGTCCAGCTCGACCAGAACCGCGTCGACGTCGTCTTCGAGATCGACGAGGGGCCGGAGACCGGGGTGCGCGCCATCACCTTCCTCGGCAACACCGCCTTCTCGGACGGCGACCTGCAGGACGTCATGGTCACCGAGCGGTCGGTGTGGTGGAAATTCTTCACCTCCAACGACAACTACGACCCCAACCGGCTCGACTACGACCGGGAGCAGCTGCGGAAATTCTACACCAACCGCGGCTATTATGATTTCCGGGTGCTGTCGGCGGTCGCCGAGCTGGCCCCCGACGACAGCGCCTTCGGCATCACCATCACCCTCGACGAGGGCGACCGCTACAATTTCGGCGCGATCGACGTGGTCACCGAGAACGACCGGCTGAATCCCGACTTCCTCAAGCTGCTGCTGCCGATCCGGACCGGCCAGCTCTATGAGAGCGACAAGATCGAGGCGGCCGTCGACGCCCTGACCTTCGCGGCCGGTTCGGCCGGCTACGCCTTCGTCGAGATCGAGCCGACCTACCAGGCCAATCCCGAGACCGACACCGTCGACGTCACCTTCAATGTGAAGGAAGGCCAGCGCGTCTACGTCGACCGCATCAACATCCTCGGCAACACCCGCACCCTCGACAACGTCATCCGCCGCGAGATGATGCTGAGCGAGGGCGACGCCTTCAACCGCACCCTGCTCGAGCGCTCGCGCAACAATCTGCGGGGGCTCGGCTTCTTCAAGGACGTCACCGTCGAGGAGGCGCGCGGCTCGGCCCCGGACCGCTCCGTCGTCAACGTCGCGGTCACCGAACAGCCGACCGGCGAACTGTCCGTCGGCGCCGGTTTCAGCTCGGTCGACTCCTTCGTCGTCAATCTCGGCATCACCGAGCGCAATTTCCGCGGCCGCGGCCAGAACGTCGTCGCCCGGGTCGAATGGGGGTCGCTGCGCCAGCAGGTCGATTTCCGCTTCACCGAGCCGAAATTCCTCGGCCGCGACCTGCGCGCCGGCTTCGACGCCTTCCATTCGCGCTACGACCTCAGCAAATATTCGTCGTACGACTATCGCTCGACCGGCGGCGGCGTGCGCCTGTCCTATCCGCTGAACGCCTACACCCTGTTCAGCACCCGCTATTTCCTGAAGTCGGACGAGATCATCGTCCCCGCCAATTTCTGCAGCGGCTCCACCGGCGGCTCCAACGCCCTGTGCGACCAGGTCGGCTCCTTCCTCAATTCCTCGGCCGGCTACACCCTGTTCGTCGACCGCCGCAACGATCCGCTGCGCCCGACCCGGGGCTGGACCGGCCGGCTGATCCAGGATTTCGCCGGCATCGGCGGGGACGTGAACTATGTGAAGACCGAGGCCGAGGTCTCGGCCTATTGGGGCATCGCGCCGGAGTGGGTGGTCAGCACCACCGCCTCGACCGGCTATGTCTCCGGCTGGGGCGGCGACCCGATCCGCATCAACGACCGCTTCTTCAAGGGCGGCAACAGCTTCCGCGGCTTCGAAACCGCCGGCATCGGCCCGCGCGACCTGCTCAGCACCGACGCCCTGGGCGGCAATTTCTACGCCATCGGCACGGTCGAGCTGACCGTCCCCAACGGCCTGCCGGAGGAATACGGCATCCGCACCTCGCTGTTCGCCGACGTCGGCACCGTCGGCCTGCTCGACGACCGCTACACCCTCAATCCGGACGGCACGCCCAGCGACCGCATCGTCGACGAGCTGGACCTGCGCGCCTCCGCCGGCGTCAGCATCCACTGGCGCTCGCCGATGGGGCCGATCCGCTTCGATCTCAGCCATGTTCTCGGCAAGGAAGAGTACGACAAGACCGAGACCTTCCGCTTCTCGACCTCAACCCAGTTCTAACCGACGGGCCTTCGCCCGCTCAAAGGCTTTGACCATGAAAACCCTCGCACTCGGCGCCTTCGCCCTCGCCATGCTGACCGCCTCGGCGGCTTCGGCCCAGGACCAGAATTTCGGGCCCGCGATCCCCGGCGTCTGCGTCTATCACCACGACCGTCTGCTCGCCCAGTCGACCGCCGGCCAGTCGGTCGCCGCCGGCATGCAGCGCCTCGGACAGGAGGTCCAGACCGAGCTCGCCCCGTTCGAGCAGTTCGTCCAGGGCGAGGTCCAGGCCCTGCAGCAGGGCCGGAGCACGATCCCCCAGGATCAGTTCGCCCAGCGCGAACAGGCGCTGAACACCCGCGTCCAGGAGGCCCGCCAGCTGGCCCAGACCCGCGACAACGAACTGCGCTACACCCAGGCGGTGCAGCTCCAGCAGATCGCCGAGGCGGCCGATCCGGTCATCCTGGCGCTCTACGCCGAACGCGGCTGCGGCATCCTGATCTCGCGCGAGACCGTCCTCCGGGTCAATCCGGCCATGGACATCACCGAGGCGGCGATCCAGCGCGTCAACGCGGCCCTGCCGTCGCTGTCGTTCACCCGCATGGCGGTGCCGGCCCAGCAGCCGGCCCAGTAACATGGGCCGAGGCCCCGATGCGCGGTTCTTCGAGCCGTCGCCGGCCCTGACGGTCGGTGAGCTCGCGGAGCGGATCGGGGGCGCGCTCGCGCGCGGCGGGGACCGGACGGTCTCCGCCGTCGCGCCGCTGGCCGTCGCCGGCCCGGGCGAGGTGGCCTTTCTGGGCGACCGCCGCTACCTGCCGGCGCTGTCGGCCAGCGCCGCGGCCTGCGTCATCGTTCCCGCGACCGCGGTCGAGGCCGCCCCGCCCGGGGCCGCCGTCATCGTCTCGGCCGAGGCCCAGGCCGCCTGGGCCCGGGCCTCGCTGCTGTTCCATCGGCCGCTGGCCCTGACCCGCGCCGCCGCGCCGGAGGCGGTCGCCGAGGACGACACCGTGGTGTTCGAACCCGGCGTGGTGCTCGGCCCCGGCGCCCGCGTCGGCCGCGGCAGCCGGATCGGCGCCCATACGGTGATCGGGCCCGGCGTGCAGATCGGCCGCGACTGCGTCGTCGGCTCCAACGTCACCGTCGGCTTCGCCCTGATCGGGGATCGCGTCCGCATCCTTTCCGGGGCCCGCATCGGCGAGCCGGGCTTCGGCGCGGCCGGATCGCACGCCGGTCCCGTCGACGTGCCGCAGCTGGGGCGGGTGATCCTGCAGGACGGCGTCAGCGTCGGCGCCAACACCTGCATCGACCGCGGCGCCTATGACGACACGGTGATCGGCGAGAACACCAAGATCGACAACCTGTGCATGATCGCCCACAATTGCGTGGTCGGCCGCAACTGCCTGATGGCGGCCCACACCGGCCTGTCGGGCTCGGTGACCGTCGGCGACGGCGTGATGTTCGGCGGCCAGGCCGGGGTCGGCGACCACCTGAGCATCGGCGAGGGGGCGCGGGTGGCGGCCGGGGCCGGCGTGCTCCAGGACATTCCGGCCGGCGAGACCTGGTCGGGCTATCCGGCGAAACCCCTCCGGCAGTCCTTGCGTGAAGCGGTCTGGCTCGCCAAACAGGCGTCCGGAAAGGCAGGCGCGAGGAAGGGCCGGGATGACTGACGAAACCGCCGCCGGGGAAGCCATCGGCTACGCCGAGGTGATGCGCCGCCTGCCGCATCGCTATCCCTTTCTCCTCGTCGACCGGGCCGAGGACTTCGTCTCCGGAACCTCGATCACCGGCATCAAGAACGTCACCCACAACGAACCCTATTTCCCCGGCCATTTCCCGATCGATCCGGTGATGCCGGGGGTGATGATCGTCGAGGCCATGGCCCAGACCGGCGCGCTGATGATGTCCAAGACCCTGGACGTCGCCGTCGAGGGCAAGGTCATCATGTTCATGTCGATCGACGGCGTCCGCTTCCGCAAGCCGGCCCGGCCGGGCGACCAGCTGCGCATGAAGGTGGTGGTGACCAGGCAGCGCGGCGATGTCTTCAAATTCCGCGGCGAGACCTTCATCGACGGCAGGCTGGCCGCCGAGGCCGACTTCGCCGCCATGGTGGTCACCGTCGAGGAGCCGGCCGGCTGATGGCGATTCACCCGACCGCCCAGATAGACCCCGCGGCCCGGCTGGGAGAGGGTGTCGAAATCGGGCCCTGGACCATCGTCGGGCCCAATGTGGTTCTCGGCGACGGGGTCAGGGTCGCCGCCCATGTGGTGATCCAGCAGGACACCACGGTCGGCGCCGGAACGACCATCCACCCCTTCTGCCTCCTGGGAGGAGACCCCCAGCATGGCGGTTACCAGGGCGAGCCGGTGGCGCTGGAGATCGGCGATGGCAACACCATCCGCGAACATTGCACCTTCAACCGGGGCACGCCGGGCGACCGGAAGCTGACCACCGTCGGCTCGAACGGCCTGTTCATGGTCGGCGCCCATGTCGGCCACGACTGCGTGGTCGGCGACCACGTCACCTTCGCCAACAACGCCACCCTCGGCGGACACGCCCGGATCGGCGATCGCGTCTTCCTGGGCGGCCTCGCGGCGGTGCACCAGTTCGGACGCATCGGCCAGGGGGCCATCGTCGGCGGCCTGTCGGCGGTGACCCGCGACGTGATCCCCTACGGCTCGGCCTGGGGCAATCACGTGCGCCTGCACGGCCTCAACCTGATCGGGTTGAAGCGCAAGGGCTACGGCAAGGACGCGCTCCGGCGGCTGCTGGCGGCCTATCGCGACATCTTCGAGGCCGGGGGCCTGTTCGCGGCGCGGCTGGACCGCGCCGCCGTCGCCTATGCGGACCTGCCCGAGGTCCAGGAGATCATCGCCTTCATCCGCGAAGACGCCCGGCGCCCCGTGGCCCTGCCGGACCAATGAGCAGGCTTGGTCTGATCGCCGGGGGCGGGGCCCTGCCGCTGTCGGTGGCGGCCCGCTGCGAGGCCGAGGGCCGGCCGGTGTTCGTGGTCCGGCTGACCGGCTTCGCCGACCCGCATCTGGCCCGTTATCCGGGCGTCGATGCGGGCATGGCCGAGATCGGCCGGGTGCTGGCGGCGCTGAAAAAGGCCGGCTGCGACGCCGTCTGCTTCGCCGGCACGGTCAGCCGGCCCGACTTCAAGACGCTGAAGCCCGACTTCAGGGGCGCGATCCTGCTGCCCGGCATCGTCGCCGCCGCCGCCCAGGGCGACGACGCCCTGCTGCGCAAGATCCTGTCGCTGTTCGAGGCCGAGGGCTACGCCATCGAGGGGGCCGACGACATCCTCGGCGGCGAGACCCTGCCGGCCGGTCCGCTCGGCGCGGTCAAACCGACCCCGGAGCAGTTGGCGGATCTGAAGAAAGCTCTACATGTAGCGGAAAAAACAGGTGAACTCGACATCGGACAAGGGGCGGTGGTGTGCGACGGCCTGGTGCTGGCGGTCGAGGCCCAGGAGGGCACCGACGCCATGCTGGTGCGGGTCGCCGGCCTGCCGGTCGACCTCAGGGGCTCCGGCGCCGACCGCAAGGGCGCGCTCGGCAAGGTCCCAAAGCCGATCCAGGACCTGCGGGTCGACATGCCGGTCATGGGCGCGCGGACCCTCGAGCTGGCCGCCGCGGCCGGGCTGGCGGGGGTCGGCGGCGTCGCCGGCCGACTGATCCTGATCGACCGCCCCGCCATCATCGAGGCGGCCGACCGCCTCGGCCTGTTCGTCTGGGGCGAGACCCGATGACCCGGCCGCTCAAGATCATGCTGGTCGCCGCCGAGGCCTCGGGCGACGCGCTCGGGGCGGGCCTGGCCGACGCGCTCAAGGCCCGGCTGGGGGACGAGGTGATGTTCGTCGGCGTCGGCGGGGCCCGGATGGCCGAGGCCGGGGTGGCCAGTCCCTTTGACATCACCGACCTGTCCGTGCTGGGCTGGCTTGAGGGGCTCAGGGCCTATGGCGTGGTCAGGCGGCGGGTGGCGGAGACCGCGGCCCTGGCCGCGGCCGAACGGCCGGACGCGGTCGTGCTGATCGACAGCTGGGGCTTCACCATCCGCGTCGCCCGGGCGATCCGCGCCCGGCTCCCGCACACCCCGCTGATCAAATACGTCGGTCCGCAGGTCTGGGCCTCGCGGCCGGGGCGGGCCCGGACGCTGGCCGCCTCGGTCGATCATCTGCTGGCCCTCTACGCCTTCGACGCGCCGTGGTTCGAGCGCGAGGGCCTGCCGACCACGGTCGTCGGCTCCCAGGCCCTGCACGTCGACATGGGCGGCGCCGACCCGGCCGCCTTCCGCGCGGCCCGGGGCATCGCCGCCGCCGCGCCGCTGCTGCTGGTCCTGCCCGGCAGCCGCCGGTCCGAGATCCGGCTGATGACCCCGGTCTACGAAGCCGCCGTCGTCCGCCTGAAGAAGGCCGACCCGACGCTGGAGGTCGCCGTGGTGGCGGCCGGGGCGGTGGCCGACCGCGTCGCCGCCGAGGTCGCCTCATGGCCGTTCCGGGCCCATCTGGTCCCCGAGGCCGAGAAATACTCGGCCATGAAGGCCGCCACCGTCGCCCTGGCGACCAGCGGCACGGTCTCCACCGAACTGGCCCTGGCGGGCGTGCCCATGGTCATCTCCTACCGGTTCCAGCCGCTCAGCTACGCGATCATGAAGCCGTTCTTCACCGGCAAATACGCGACCCTGTTCAACCACGCGGCGGACGAGGAGATCGCCCGCGAGCTGATCCAGGACGACGCCACCCCGGAGAAGCTGGCGGCCGAGGCCGGGCGGTTGCTGGCCGATCCCGAGGCCCGCGCCGGCCAGGCCGCCCGCCAGACGGCGGCGCTGGACCTGATGGGCCGGGAGGGCAGGGACCCTTCGGAGATCGCGGCGGACGCGGTGCTGAGGGTGATCGCGGCGAAGCAGGGCCGATAAGGTCGGGGAGGCGCCGCCCGGGCTTTCGCCCCGGCGCCGTCCGTTGATCATGTCACGAATGTCGCGGCCTTGTCCCTGTTGTGCCGCTCCCGATGTCGCGATTGTCTCGCCCGAATGTCTTGGACGGGAGTCCCGCCTGTCCCGGTCGCTTCGAGGCCTCAGCCCCGGTCCTGGATCGGGACGAAATCGCGCTCGGTCGGGCCGGTGTAGAGCTGGCGCGGGCGGCCGATCTTCTGGGTCGGGTCGCCGATCATCTCCTGCCACTGGGCGATCCAGCCGACCGTACGGGCCAGCGAGAACAGCACGGTGAACATCGAGGTCGGGAAGCCCATGGCCGACAGGGTGATGCCGGAATAGAAGTCGACGTTCGGGAACAGTTTGCGCTCGATGAAATACTCGTCGTTGAGGGCGATCCGCTCCAGTTCCTTGGCCACCTGGAACAGCGGGTCGTTCGGATCGCCGACCGCCTCGAGCACCTCGTCGGCGCTCTCCTTCATCACCTTGGCGCGCGGATCGTAGTTTTTGTACACGCGATGACCGAAGCCCATCAGCTTGTATTTCTTGGCCTTCACCCCCTCGATGAATTCGGGGATCCGCTCCGGCGAACCGATCTCCCCGAGCATGTTCAGGGCCTCCTCGTTGGCCCCGCCGTGCGACGGACCCCACAGGCAGGCGATGCCGGCGGCGATGCAGGCGAACGGATTGGCGCCCGACGATCCGGCCAGGCGCACCGTCGAGGTCGAGGCGTTCTGCTCGTGGTCGGCGTGCAGGATGAAGATGCGGTCCATGGCCCGGGCCAGCACCGGATTGACCTCATAGTCCTCGGCCGGCACCGCGAAACACATGCGCAGGAAATTCTCGGCGTAGCTCAGGTCGTTGCGCGGCGACACGAACGGCTGGCCGATGTGGTATTTATAGGCCCGCGCCGCGATGGTCGGCATCTTGGCGATCAGCCGGATGGCCGAGATGTTCCGCTGCACCGGGTCATGGATGTCCAGACTGTCGTGATAAAACGCCGACAGCGCCCCGACCGTCCCGACCATGATCGCCATCGGGTGGGCGTCGCGGCGGAAGCCCTCGAAGAAGCGGTCGAACTGCGAGTGCAGCATGGTGTGCATGGTGATGTTGCGCTCGAACGCCTCGTATTGCGAGGCGGTCGGCAGCTCGCCGTGCAGGAGCAGGTGGCAGACCTCGACGAAGTTCGACTTCGAGGCCAGCTGGTCGATCGGATAGCCGCGGTGCAGCAGCATGCCCTTGTCGCCGTCGATGAAGGTCAGGGCGCTCTCGCACGAGGCGGTCGAGGTGAAGCCGGGGTCGTAGGTGAAGGCGTCGGTCGCGGCGTACAGCTTGCGGATGTCGATCACGTCGGGGCCTGTCGAACCCGCCAGCACCGGCAATTCCACGGACTTTTCGCCATAGGTGAGAGTGGCCGAGCCGGCGGGTTTGGCGAGTTCAGTCATGAGAGCCCCTGGGTCAGACGGCGGCCTCGCGCAAGGGAGGCGGCGGGTCGCGTTTCAGTACGGAAGTCAGATAGTCTGTTGCAGCGCATCATTCAAACGCCCGAGGCTTTCCTGCCGCCCCAGGGCGGCCAGCGTCCTGGCGATGTCCGGCGAGGTCGAACCGCCGGTCAGCGCCGCGCGGGCCGCCGGCCCGATCTTGCCGAAGCCGACGCCTTCCTCCTGCGCGAAGACCTTGAGCTCGGCCTCCAGCGCGAACACGTCCCAGCTCTCGAACAGGGCCAACCGGTCGCGAAGCCGGCCGATTCGCCGCCCGTCGTCACCGCCCAGGCTCTCGCGGGCCTTGGCGGCGATGGCGATCGGACGGGTCTTGAGCACGAAGGCGGTCTGGTCGGCCAGCTCGAGCGTGGTCCTGGCCCGGTCCTTCACGAACGGCATGGCCCGGGTCAGGCGGACCTCGTCGTCGGGCCCGAGCGCGTGTCCCCGGGCCAGGTGGACGTCGAGGGTCAGCTTGGCCAGCCGGTCGTCATCGGCCAGCCGGATCCAGTGGGCGTTGACGTGGGCCAGCTTGTCGAAGTCCAGCCGCGCCGGGGCCCGGCCGATGCCGGAGAGGTCGAACCATTCGACCGCCTGGGCGTCCGAGAACAGCTCGTCGTCGCCGTGGGCCCAGCCCAGCCGGGCCAGGTAGTTGCGCATGGCCTCGGGCAGATAGCCCATCTCGGCGTATTCGTGCACCGCCTGGGCCCCGTGCCGCTTCGACAG